>LGTG01000127.1 GCA_001190015.1 Candidatus Burkholderia crenata | reverse complement strand
CGTCTAATCTTGAGCCCACAGCAGCGCAATCTCCTCACGTTGAATTCGCCTTGTCGATCCGGATTTGCTCGCGACTGCATTCGACCTGACACCGGCGGAATGCCGGGTGGCCTGTCATATCGCGGAAGGGCGCACGCCCAAGGAGATAGCAGGGAAGACCGGCGTGCAGCACGACACCGTGCGCAAGCAGTTGCAGGCGATCTATCAGAAGACGGCAACGAATCGGCAGGTCGACCTGATCCGCCTGCTGCTCAACCTGCCCGCGCACCCCCCGTGCCGGATTCTCCGTCACCGGGTTAGAGCCTCGCTCGAACCAAAGCGCGGCGTTACTTCACCCTACAGGCGATCAGCAGGTTGTTTTGGCCGTTGTCGCTGCTTTGATCGAGAACGTCGTAACTGTCCGAGCACAACGCGCGAGCGTTTTCCTGGCAGTTGCTCCAGCCGCCGTTAGCTGGGCACGTGATCATGTTGGTAGGGCGTCCATCGGATGAAAACAGCGGCGGCGCGCTGCTGCACGCAGACAACATCGACACTGCGGCCGCAAGCGGCAACAGCGCCAGAAAACGTGATGCACGTACGCTGGAAATCTTCATCCGGAACCCATTTTTAATGCTGTTTTTATTGATTCCGCGAGTATGCCACGCGGAGTTTTCGGCTTGCCTCCCTGGCCGTGCTGATCGTGCGCTGTCCGGGTACTTTCGCGCATACTCTCGCGCTACTTTTGAAGCCCCCAGATGTCGCTGTCGATCATTTCCATCCGGACATCGATTTTTGCTTTTACATCGGCGAGTGCCTGGTTGTAGAAATGCGCGCCAATGATCTTCGACAACTCGTCAAGCCACTCCTTCGTCTCGAACTGCCCGAGCCGCGCGTTGAAGCGCTCCTGCGCCAGGCGTTGCAACTGGTCAATGGCAAGCGCCTCGTACTCGCGGGATAACACCGTCTTGTTCGTGTCTTTGCTCATGTTTTTTGCTCACGGTTCAAACTTCTATGTCCAGTTCAACGATCTTCTTGTACATCATCGCCCGGCCAATGCCAATCCGCTGTGCCGCCTCGGCCACGCGGCCGCCGATTGCCCGCAAGGCTTCAGAGAGGAAACGCTTTTCGAATCCCGCCATGGCCTCGGCCCAGGACGTCGCGCCGGGTGTCCCCGGCATGCTTGCGGACTCCGGCGATACCGCCACGCTCGCTGCACCCATGAAGGCGCCAAGCGTGCGGGCACCGATATGTTCATTGTCCGATAACATCACCGCGCGCTCCAGCACATTGCGCAACTCGCGTACGTTGCCGGGCCACGAATACGCGGAGAGCAGGCGTAAAGCGCCGTCGTGGAGCACGAACTGGCCGGCGTGACGCGGGCGGGCATCGGCGGAAAGCTCTTCGAGCATGGCATACACCAGCGCCGGCAAATCCGCCGATGTCGCCGCGATGATCCGGACATTCGTTCGCACGATCCGGTTCGATCCCAGCGGCTCGAACTCCTTTTCCTGCAACACGCGCAGCAACTTGCCCTGCAGCACGAGCGGCCGCGCGGCGCGCGTGGATGCACCATGAATGGCGTGCGCCAGCAATTCCTTGCCCGTGCCTGTTACGCCCGACAGCAGCACGGGCGAATCAACCTGCGCTGCGCGCCGGGCCTGGCGTTTGACATCGAGGTTAGCGGCACTCGTGCCTACGAAACTCGCGAACGATTTGGCGCGCCGCGCCTGTGCGAGCGATTGCCGTGTTGCGATGAGTTCCTGCAACGCGCGAGTAATGCGAAAAGAGCGGTGTGAGCGCCTTCATTTCGTCGAAGAACGCAAAACCAATCGCACCGACCGTCTGGCCGAAATCGTCCTTCAACGGCAAGCGCGTGACGACCAGCGGCTCGCGATCTGTTTCCAGCAGATCGAGCAGGATCGGCTTGCCTGTTGTCACGACCTCGCGCATCAGGCTGTTCGGAATCACCGCTTCGCAATCACGGCCAATCACCTCTTGCGGGTCCGAGAACCCGAAGCGCGTCGCATAGCGTTTGTGTTTGTTGATCCAGACGACCCGCGCGTCTTTATCGACGATAAACGTGCCTTCGCTGAAATTCTCGAAGGTCTTGAAAAGAGAATCCATCGCGCGACGCAAAACGTCGCTGTAATCGACGGGGACGTGCGTCCAGTCGTTGTGCATCCCGATCCCTTGTCCTTGTCTCATCCAGTTTTTCTCTATAGGGAAACAGAGTATCTCGAAACGTGGAAATACAGCAAGAACGGGATAAAACCGGGGTGAAATATTACGCGACCGATATTACGCGACCGGCCGTCCGGCCAAGTTTTGCGTCACAGAATTGTCTCGATCGGTAGACATTATTCAAGACGTATAGGGCTCACTGGAACCGCACGTCCTTGCTGAGCAACGCTTCCCGGTCTTTGGCATGAATGCTGCGTATAGGGCGCACCTCATTCCGGGCGTCGTCCGGACCCGGACACACAACAACTAACTGACAACTAACTGACGGAGACTTAATGTCGTTCATCATCGTCCTCGCCGCCCTCGCGTTTCTCATGCTGGCCGTGTATCGCGGATACAGCGTGATCCTGGTGGCGCCGCTCGCCGCTCTCGGTGCCGTGCTACTGACCGAGCCCGCCGCCGTTGCGCCGGCGTTCTCGGGCATCTTCATGGAGAAGATGGTCGGTTTCGTGAAGCTGTATTTCCCCGTGTTCCTGCTCGGCGCGGTGTTCGGCAAAATGGTCGAATTGTCGGGATTCTCCGAATCCATCGTGGCCGCCGCCATTCGATACATCGGCAAGACACGAGTCAATGCGGTGATCGTCGCGGTGTGCGCGTTGCTCACCTATGGCGGCGTGTCGCTGTTCGTGGTCGTGAGTTCGCGGTCTATCCGTTCGCAGCTGAAATGTACCGGCAGAGCAATATCCCGAAGCGGCTGATGCCCGGCGCCATTGTACTCGGCGCATTCTCCTTCACTATGGATTCGCTGCCGGGCATGCCGCAGATCCAGAACATCATTCCCACGATCTTCTTAAAGGCACCGACATTAGTCGATACTCCGAGTGAGAACTCTTAATTGCAGACCACGCAAAGCCCTCGATTGGAAGACAGCAGCCGAGGCGTTTGAAGAGTTAATATTCGCGACCTAAATGATGGTGTTGCAACGACTGCTTGAACCTAAGTCTCCAATATTGGAACGTGGATGCAACGCACCGCCCAGGGTTGGCTCGTTCTCACGCAACTGACCCACCACAATGCGGCTGCGGTGGGCGTAAGTCATGGCGCTCCAGTTCGGCCCGCATCTTCTCTTGCTGCCTTTCACCGGTTATCTGATCGCCGCAAACTTTTGATCGGCACGCAGGCGGTTTTGGGAACGTTCGCGCTTGGGCTGGGTATTCTCACTGTCGCCGGGATGGGTCTAGTTGTGGCACGTGTACGTGTTTGCGTTCCTGCTCGGCAGCGTGGTGCGTTCGATGCCCCCGCGCGTCAAACCTTCGTCTCCGAATTGGTCGGGGAAACTGATCTGTCGAACGCAGTCGCGTTGAATTCCACATCGTTCAATGCCGCGCGGATCATCGGGCCGGCCATTGCCGGTGTGCTGATTGCATCGGTGGGGACGGGGTGGGTGTTTCTTATCAACGCGGCGTCGTGTTTGTCGCGGTGCGCTGCTCGCTGCGAGGCGGGCGAAACCGCATATTGGTGTGTTGTTCGCTAGCACTGCGATCTTCGGCGTCGGCTGTGCTTTGGCAGCAATCGCGCCGAGTTATGGGTTCTTTGGTCTTGCGCTCGTGGTAATCAGCGTGTCCGCGCAAACCATCACCACGACGACGAACAGCACCATGCAGCTATCCACCGAACCCGCCATGCGTGGTCGCGTGATGGCGATCTTTTTGGCGATCGCGTTGGGCGGCACGCCTTTGGCTGCGCCGGTGGTGGGTTGGGTCGCCGACAGATTTGGCCCGCGCTGAGCGCTTGGAGTTGCAGCGGCAGCGGGGTTTGCAGCGGCTATCGTCGGGATTCGGTATTTGGCGAAGTACCGCCAGTTGCGGGTGTTCATCGACGCAGGGAGGCTGCGGTTCAGTATCGATGACAGTGATGCGGCGGTTTGAAGGGAGAGGGGGAATATCCCAGGCGATAAACGAAAGCCACAAAAAACCGCCGGCCGCAATGACCGAGCTTTTTGCATGAATCTTTGGTGGGGCGTGACAGATTCGAACTGTCGACCTACGGATTAAGAGTCCGCTGCTCTACCAGCTGAGCTAACGCCCCGAAAAACTGGGCCCTGAATTGTAGCGACGTTTTCGCCGATTACGCAACTGTCTGCAACGCAAAACCTGGAAATACCGTCTCGCTGATGCCTGAAAGCCGCGCGGCACATGGCGTGGACGCTCATCGTCCATCTCAAAAAAGCCTCGCTTCGGGCAATTGTCACGAGCCGTTATCATGACGGACGCGTGAAACACGCGCTCGTTGCGGCACCGGCAATCGCACGAAGGCAGCCACAAGAACAGCCGCGAGACCAACATCACCAAACCAACTCCATGGACGAATCCGCCATCCGTGCTCTGCTCGACACCACCTTCGCCCGTGGATCCGCGACCTGGGCCTGGCGCCGGAAAGCGCCACCGATACCAGCGTCACCCTGCGCCTGCCCCACGCGGACAAGCTCCGCCACGCGGGCGGCGTGATCTGAGGCTAGGTTTTCATGGCCGCTGCCGACACCGCCATGATCGTCGCCATCGCCGCGCTAGGCGGTTTCCAGCCGATGACCACCGTCTTCGCTCACCACAAGCTTCCTGCGTCCGATAAAAACCGGCGATGTCCTGGTAACCGCGTCAATCCTGCGCCACGGCCGCAACCTGGTCTTTGGCGAGATCGAACTCCACGATGAAACCGGCGCGCTCGCCGCGCACGCCACCACCACGGTCATGCTCCTCACATAGAACAAGCCAACATGTTCGGATCAAGTCGTTATTCGCTGGCGGTGGCAACCGCTGCTGGTGGCAAGCCGGTTTCTGGGACGTCGTCGAGCCGGAACTCAAGCTGCGCCCGCGTGTGATCCACCAGCATCTCGGCTGGTGCGGCCACGGCGTGCGTGCTGTAGATGAACCATTCCGAATGGGTGATGGACTACTACGCGCACGTGCTGCGCGACAATTCGAAAAACGCGTACTTGGGGCAATCTGCTGCGCAGCGAATCGGTGTTTCCGCACTATCGGATCTATCGCCAGGCTTTACTTGATATCTACGGCGCCGAATTTCCATCGCTGCAGGACGCGCCGGAAATTCGTATCGGCTTATCGCATTTGCCGCGTTGGCTCGGTGCCCGCAACGCGGTGGCGGCGGGGCTGATCACCTATAACATCGAAAAGTACGTGCGCAAGAAGCTGCATCCCACGCTCGGTCAGTCCCTCGGTTTCCATCCCGAATTCGTGAAAGCGCAATCGTGCGCGACGGTCGAAGATCTCGCCGACCTGATCCTGCAGTCGTCCTGTACGCCGCCGTTCACGCCGGTCATGCGTCGGCACGGCCGGCCGGTGCTCGACGGCGGGATGGTCGCAATGTGCCGGTCGGCGCGCTGGATGCGTCGCCGGGACTGGTTTTCGTGATGGTGACGCGCGTGTATCCGCGACCGCAGATGTTTATCGTGGAGCACGAGCGCGACCAGCGCCGCGTTTATGTGCAGCCGTCGCGCAAGGTGCCGATTTCGGCGTGGGATTAAACGAGCCCATCGCTGATGCGGCCCGCATACGACCTGGGCCGCGCCGACGGCGAGCAATTCCTGACACGCTTGCCCGATCTGCTGGGCGCAGCCGCGCATCTTTGCAAAGAAGTATCGAACCGATGGCCAAACACCACAAATACACGCTGCAAATTGTCTGGACGGGCGATCAAGGCTCCGGCACCTCGCGCTACGACGCGTACTTCCGCGACCACCTGGTTCGTGCAGCGAACAAGCCGGCCATCGAGGCATCGAGCGATCCGGCGTTTCGCGGCGACGCCACGCGCCACAATCCGGAAGAGTTGTTCGTCGCGTCGCTTTCCGTGCCACATGCTCTGGTACCTGCACCTTTGTGCCGTGAACGGCATTGTGGTGACGAGTTACGTGGATGACCCCGTTGGCACGATGGAGGAAACGGCGCAAGGAAGCAGTCGCTTCACTGACGTCCTCCTGCGCCCGCAAGTTATTGGCGCTGGCGGTGACGTGAAGCTGGCCGACCGTTTGCACGAGGAAGCGCATAAGTTCTGCTTTATCGGAAACTCGGTCAATTTTCCCGTCCGATGCGAGCTGTCCACGGACATTTCCACGCTTTAACTATCGCCGGCGTCCGCCCACCAGCGCTTCCGGATTGGCGACGCTTGAGGTGTCGCCGGCATCGAAGGCGAGGATGTTCTTGAACGCCGCCATGAAGTAGAGCTCGTAACTTCCGCGCTCCACGTACCCGATGTGCGGCGTGCAAATGACGTTTTCCATGCGCAGCAGGCTATAACCCTGCAGGATCGGCTCGTTTTCGAACACGTCGATGGCAACCATCCCCGGCCGGTTGTGATGCAGCGCGTTGAGCAGCGCATTTTCTTCGAGCAGTTCGGCGCGGCTGGTATTCACAAACAGCGCGGTGGGCTTCATGCTCATCAGGTCGGCGGCTGTGACAATGCCGCGCGTTTCGTCGTTCAGCCGCAGATGCAACGAGAGCACATCGCTCTGTTCGAACAACGCTTCCCGGCTCTCGGCCACATCTACGCCGTCCGCACGCGCGGCGGCCTGCGAATGCTCCCGGCCCCAGATCATCACTTTCATGCCAAATGCCTTGCCGTAACCGGCAAGCAACTGGCCAATTTTGCCGTATCCCCAAACCCCCAGCGTCTGGCCTCGAAGCACCTGGCCCAGGCCGAAATTCGGCGGCAACGCCGAAGTTTTCAGGCCGGACTGCTGCCACGCCCCCTGCTTCAGGTTCGCAACGTACTGCGGAATCCGGCGCTGTGCGGCCATGATCAGTGCCCAGGTCAGCTCGGCCGGCGCAATTGGCGAACCGGTGCCTTCGAGCACCGCGATTCCGCGCTCGGTACACGCATCGAGTTCAATATGGCCGCTCGCCTTGTCGGTCTGGCTGATCATGCGCAGCCTCGGCAGTTTGTCGAGCAGTTGCGAGCTGATCCGGGTGCGCTCGCGGATCAGGACGAGCGCTTCTACTTCCGAAAGTCTGCTAGCCAACTGTCCAAGTCCGCGCACCGTGTTATTGAAGACTTTCACCTCGTGATCGGCGAGCAGACTGAAGCAATCTAGCTTGCGAACGGCGTCTTGGTAATCGTCCAGGATGGCAATTTTAATTGGCATGGATTGGCTTTTGATAGGCATCAAACGCACTGCAAACGCACTGCAGAAATTTGAGGATGGACAGGAATCGACGCGGTAAGTTCGGGTAATTACGGATTAATCGGGTAATTACGTAGAAATTCGCCGAAACACGGGCATCGCGTCGCGTTAAGCTGCTGGTGTAGCATGGCGAATTTACCGATCGTCGAATGGGTATCTGAAAGAATTCGAATGCGGAATAGGGCAGTTTAGCCATTCACGCGTCACTAGCGCCGGAAAACCGGCAACGATGGAGACAATTCCTATCCCTTTTTAACAGTATGTTCCGTGCTGACGCAAGCCGCGATTCAGACGGCAGTCGCCACCAGACTAGTCAACTTCCCGACGCATGCCTTGTTTTTGTGTCGCTGTTTACCACGTGAGTTCCGCCGTGCAGGCAAAGCCGGCGACCTGAAATGCGCCTCTCGCGAGCAGCGCCGGCGTATGTGAAGAACCAAAAACTCATCGACTGGGTGCAGCGGGTCGCCGCGCTGACGAATCCGGACCGGATTGAATGGTGCGACGGGTCGGAGGAGGAATACGACCGCCTGTCCCAGCAAATGGTCGATGCCGGCACGCTCAAGCGCCTCAATCCCGCCAAACGGCCCAATTCCTATCTCGTCTGCTCGGACCCGTCCGACGTCGCCCGGGTGGAAGATCGGACGTTCATTTGCTCGGCGCGCGCGAGCCAAGCCGGTTCGACGAACAACTGGATCGATCCTGCAGAAATGCGTCTTACGTTGGACGGTCTCTTCGACGGCTGCATGACCGGCCGGACAATGTTCGTTGTCCCATTTTCGATGGGCCCGCTCGGCTCGCCGATCGCGCACATTGGCGTGGAACTGACCGAGAGCCCGTACGTGGTCATCAACATGCGCATCATGACGCGCATGGGCCGCGCGGTGTACGACGTGCTGGGGGGGTGCCGGCGGTGAAGTTCGTGCCGTGCGTGCATTCGGTTGGCGCACCATTGCAGGCGGGGCAGAAGGACGCGCCGTGGCCGTGCAATGACACGAAATACATCGTCCATTTTCCGGAAAGCCGCGAGATCTGGAGTTTCGGTTCGGGATACGGCGGCAACGCGCTGCTCGGCAAGAAATGTTTTGCGCGGCGGATTGCATCGACAATGGGACGCGACGAAGGCTGGCTCGCCGAACACATGCTGATTCTCGGCGTGACCGTCGGAAGGGCACAAGTATCACGTCGCGGCCGCGTTTCCGTCTGCGTGCGGCAAGACCAACTTCGCGATGCTGATCCCGCCGCAGGACATGGCGGGCTGGAAGGTCTCCACCATCGGCGATGACATTGCCTGGATCAAACCGGGCCGCGACGGCCGGCTGTACGCGATCAACCCCGAAGCGGGCTATTTCGGCGTGGCGCCGGGCACGAGCGAAAAGACCAACTTCAATGCTATGGCGATGCTCAAGGAGAACGTGATCTTCACGAACGTGGTCCTTACCGACAACGGCGGTGTCTGGTGGGAAGGCATGACGGACACGCCGCCGGCGCATCTGATCGACTGGCAGGGTAACGACTGCACGCCCGAGTCGGGCAAGAAGGCGGCGAATCCGAACGCGTGCTTCATGGCGCCGGCCGCGCAATGTCCGTCTATTGATGCCGACTGGGAAAATCCGGCCGGCGTCGCGATTGATGCGTTTATCTCCGACGGTCGTCGTTCCGACACCGTGCCGCTCGTGACCGAGGCGCGCAACTGGAACGAGGGTGTCTACATAGCCGCCACGATGGGCTCCGAAACCACCGCCGCCTTGGCCAGCCCAAGGCGTGGTCAGGCGCGATCCGTTCGCCATGCTGCCGTTCTGCGGCTACAACATGAGCGACTATTTCGGGCACTGGCTGAAAGTGGGCGAGCGGCTGGAGAAACTCGACGCCAGGCTGCCGAAATTCTTCTGCGTGAACTGGTTCCGTAAGGGCGACGACGGCAAGTTCGTGTGGCCAGGTTTCGGCGACAACATGCGCGTGCTGAGCTGGATGATCGGCCGTATTTAAGGCACCGCGCAGGGTGAGGAACATGCGTTCGGGCTGTCGCCGCGCTTTGAGGACATAGACTGGGGTGCGCTGGACTTCACACCCGCGAACAGTTCGAACGCGTCGTTTCGGTGCAGGATTCGGCATGGCGCGCTGAGCTCGAATTACACGATGAGTTAGTTGTTCACGAAACTTGCTCAGGGGGCGAATTCAACTGGTCGTTGCAACATCTCGAAATTTGGAGGTGTTTGGGGCGACCGCGGGGCTGGGGCTCACAACAAACCGGGAAGCCGATGATGCCATCGCCGGGCAGGCCAGGTGTCAATCAGTTTGAGACGAAGCAAGCGTTCTGGAAATTTATTGCCGAGGGAATGGAAAGTGACGCTGTGGCGCTGGCCTGCGGCGTGTCATAACCGTTGGGTCCGCGATGGTTTCGCGAAGCCGACGGCATGCCGCCGATTGAGTTGGTGCCTCGCTCGGGCCGATACCTATCATTCTCAGAACGTGAGGAGATGGGGTTGCTGTGG
>LGTG01000126.1 GCA_001190015.1 Candidatus Burkholderia crenata | reverse complement strand
CCCCACCCCCCCCCCCCCCCCCCCTCCTACACTAGATCGCCAGCAGCTAAATATCGACACAGGTGTGTCAATTTATTTCTGTGATCCACGAAGTCCGTGGCAGCGCGGGACTGACGAAAACACTAACGGGCTGCTCCGACAGTATTTCCCTAAAGGCACCGACATTAGTCGATACTCCGAGCGAGAACTCGACGCAGTTGCGAACGCGCTTAATTGCAGACCACGCAAAGCCCTCGATTAGAAGACACCATAGCCGAGGCGTTTGAAGAGTTAATATTCGCAACCTAAATGATGGTGTTGCAATGACTGCTTGAACCTAAGGCCGTGTGGGGCGGGGCAGTGCGGTTTCCGTGTGCGTGCTTATGTACGCCGGGCCGTTGTCGCAGACGGCATGCATTCGTTTGCAGACCATGCGCGAAACCACTGATGGCTTCGAAATCGCCCGTCGCGACCTGGAGATTCGCGGTCCCGGCGAGTTTCCTTGGCGCGCGGCAGTCGGGTGCGGCGATGCTGCGGTTTGCCAGCCTGGAAAACGATGGCTAGCTGATCGAACTGGCGCACACGGCGGCGGACGAGATGCTGGCCCAGTTCCCCTGAGGCGGTCACGAACCATCTGGCGCGATGGCTTGGTGCGCGCGAGCAATACCTGAAAGCTTGAAAAGGGGTTTTTCGTTCGCACGGTCGGGATTGGGCGAGGTGGCGCCTGTACGCTCCCGCGCGCGAACGAAACATTCCGCCCATCGGTGCGAACGAAACTCCCTTCATGAACTCCAAAAGCCACTGCCGGTTGGCGAATCCCCCTGACGGGTGTATAAGTCAAATCCTATCGATTCAACGACTCTGATTGGCCCCTAATGACCTTAACCGAATTGAAGTACATCGTTGCGGTGGCACGTGAGCGGCATTTTGGCCGTGCGGCTGAGGCGTGTTTCGTGAGTCAGCCGACCTTGTCGGTAGCAATCAAGAAGCTGGAAGATGAACTGAACGTGCAGATTTTCGAGCGCGGCACCAGCGAAGTCAGCGTCACCCCAATTGGCGAACAGATCGTTACGCAAGCGCAACGCGTCCTCGAACAAACGCTTGTCATCAAGGAAATCGCCAAGCAGGGCAAGGACCCGCTGGTCGGACCGCTGCGCCTTGGCGTGATCTACACCATCGGGCCGTATTTGTTGCCCACGCTCGTCAAGCAGATGATCAAGCGCGTCCCGCAGATGCCGCTGATGCTCCAGGAAAACTACACGCTCAAGCTGATCGAACTGCTGAAGCAGGGCGAAATCGATGTCGCCATCATGGCGCTGCCGTTCCCGGAAACGGGCCTGATGGTGCGCCCGCTATTCGATGAACCCTTCGTTGTCGCCATGCCGGCGGGCCATCCGTGGGAAAACCGCGCGAAGATCAATGCCGACGATCTGAAGCTGGAAACCATGCTGCTGCTGGGTAGTGGCCACTGTTTCCGCGATCATGTGCTCGGCGTGTGTCCGGAACTGATGCGCTTTTCGCAGAGCGCGGACGGTATCCAGAAGACGTTCGAGGGGTCATCGCTGGAAACCATCCGGCACATGGTTGCAAGCGGCGTCGGCATTACCGTGCTGCCGCGGATGTCGGTGATGGAAGTGAAACCGCACGCAGGCGGCGTGGATGCCGGCTTGCTGAGCTACGTTCCCTTCGACGACCCCATTCTAGACCGCCGCGTCGTGCTGGCGTGGCGCAAGAGTTTCACGCGGATGCCGGCCATCGAGGCCATTTGCGATGCAATCGCCGCCTGCAATATCCCTGGTGTTACGCGGCTAGAGTTGCCCGCCGCCGTCAACTAATTCTTTCTTAGCTGGATTTAGCTCGTGCCGCGTCCAGAATGGGCGCAGATTCCGGCACCTATTTCCCGCTCCTTTCAAGCTGCGCGCACTCCGCAAATTTGCTTGGCCTATATCATAGATTAAATTAATTATACTATTAGATAGTCTTTGCTATTCTTACCTCCATGGATCGTTCCCGATCCACCCAGAACAACACCAGAGGGTGAATTCAATCGGTCGTTGCAACATCTCGAAATTTGGAGGTGTTAAATGGGGCGACCGCGGAGCTGGAGCTCGCAACAAACTGGGAGGCCAATGATGCCATCGCCGGGCAGGCCAGGTGTCAATCAGTTTGAGACGAAGCAAGCGTTCTGGAAATTTATTGCCGAGGGAATGGAAAGTGACGCTGCGGCGCTGGCCTGCGGCGTGTCACAATCGTTGGGTCCGCGATGGTTTCGCGAAGCCGGCGGCATGCCGCCGATTGAGTTGGTGCCTCGCTCGGGCCGATACCTATCATTCTCAGAACAGATTGCGCTGCTGTGGG
>LGTG01000125.1 GCA_001190015.1 Candidatus Burkholderia crenata | reverse complement strand
TTTTTTCAAGACAAAACACGCATACGTTGTTCCCCTTAGGTCTCGGGGGCGGGGAGACCCCCCCAACAGAAGGGCCAAATCTCATCGCAGTATTCTGCATCGTAAGCTGGCGTATCTTCTGGATAACGACGGTGAACCGGGCTGCACCGCAGCTGCCCGCCAAAATCGCGATGACACCAACTGAAATACAGCTGCTTGATCAGTTGGTTAAAGATACCGCGAAGACTTCAACCGTCGAACTTTTTTATTATACCGTCAAACTTGCCCAACTGGGTGACTATCTAGCCCGAGCCAATGATCCTCCTCCGGGCAATATCGTTGTTTAGCGAAGATTGGTAAGGCTTACAGATATCCTGTTCGGTTTCGAACTCACCGAAAAATATGGGTAATTGCAAGGCCCAATGAGCACGCCCATCCTTGAGGTGTGCGACGTCTCGATCCGCTTTGGAGGTGTGGAGGCGCTCAAGCACGTTTCATTGCAGTTGCTGCCGGGCGAAGTGCTGGCGCTTGCCGGTGACAACGGTGCGGGCAAGTCGACGTTGATCAAGATCATTTCAGGCGTCTACCGGGCCGACCAGGGCGAACTGCTGTTCGACGGCGCGCCGTTACAATTGCGTGATCCGCAGGACGCTCGAGCCCGCGGGATCGAAACGATCTACCAGAACCTTGCGTTGGCCGACAACCTGGACGTCGGCAGCAATATCTTCCTGGGACGCGAACCGCTACGCCGGCAACTGGGCTTCCAGGTTATCGACCGGCCACGCATGGCGCAGGTCGCGCGCGAGGTGCTGAATCGCCTCGACATCGTGATTCCCGAGCGCAAGCTCGGTGGTCCGGTAAAGATGCTCTCAAGCGGACAGCGACAGGCCATTACGATTGTGGCCGGGCCATTCATTTTACTGGAACGCCCGGGTGCTCATCATGGATGAGCCCACCACCTGGATGAGCCCACCACCTGGATGAGCCCACCACCGCGCTGGGCGTGCCCGAGCAGCGCAAGATAATGGGCTGATTACGGCGTTGAAGGCCCAGGGCGTCTCCGCGCTCCTGATCTCGCACAATCGCACGATATCTTTGCAATCGCCGATCACATTGTCGTGCTGCGGCGCGGCGAGGTGGCCGGCGAGCGGCAGGTCCAGCAAACCAATGGCGATGAAATCGTGCACCTGATGGTCGGCGGTACCTATGTGAGCCCCGGTTAGGCGCGACATCAGGAAGCAGAAGCCACCGGTGCCACGACGATACTGTGATTGTTACGACCGGAAGGCATTTCTCGCAGATTCTCTTTCCACCCGACCAGGGCGCGCTCGAGCGCCCGTTGATCCGGCGAATACCCGGCCGGATGGCCAACGCCAGCCCAAAACCGGCAAATCCCGGGCGTTGCCATCAGCGGTGGCGTAAAATACACCCTTTCTCGCACCGGACGACTACCGCAATGACGCTCGCCTCCACTCCAGAGATCATCGCCGAGCTGAAGACTGGCCGGATGGTGATCCTCATTGACGAAGAAGACCGCGAAAACGAAGGCGATCTCGTCATCGCCGCCGATTTCGTGACGCCGGAAGCGATCAATTTTATGGCGCGTTACGGCCGTGGACTGATCTGCCTGACATTCCCGCAAGATCGCTGCCGTCAGCTGAACCTGCCGCTGATGACGCAGCGAAACGGCACCCAGTACGGGACGGCGTTCACGGTGAGTATCGAGGCGGCCGAAGGCGTGACTACCGGCATCTCCGCGGCGGACCGTGCGCGCACCATCCAGGCAGCGGTGGCGCACGACGCGAAAGCCGAGCATATCGTCCAGCCGGGTCACGTGTTTCCAATCATGGCGCAAAACCGGGCAGTGTGCTGGTCCGGGCGGGGCATACGGAAGCGGGTTGTGACCTGACGGCAATGGCAGACCTGACGCCGGCATCCGTAATCTGCGACGACGGCGAAATGGCCCGATTGCTTGATCTGATCGAATTCGCCGAACTGCATGGCATTCGTATTGGCACGATCGCCGACCTGATTCACTACCGCTCGCGCATGGAATCAATTGTCGAGCGCGTCGCCGAACGCACCATGCAGACGGCGCATGGCGCGTTTCGCGCGGTGCTGTATCATCGCGACCAGCCCAGCGGCTCGCCGCATATCGCGCTGGTGCGTGGCCGGCCCTCGCCGGAACGGGAAACGCCGGTGCGCGTGCATGAACCGCTGTCGGTGCTGGACCTGCTCGAAGTGGACTTGTCCACGCACTCCTGGACCTTCGACGCCGCGATGAAGGAAATCGCCGCCCGCGACCTGGGCGCTATCGTGCTGCTTAATTGCGGTGACACGAAAGAACATCTTGTCGATGTATTCCAGGCGTTCGAGCGCGAGGACAAGGCAGCCGAACTCAAACGCCGCCCGGTCGATTTCAAGACCTACGGCATCGGCGCGCAGATTTTGCGCGAACTGGGCGTGGGCAAGATGCAAGTGCTGTCGAACCCCCGAAAGCTCGGCAGCATGTCGGGTTACGGCCTCGAAGTGACCGGCTTCATCCCCATGCCGGGCTGCCCCGCCACGAGTTCTGCGGAATCGGCTGATCCCGCTTCCATCGCCCATTTGCGCTCGGTCTGACGGGCGCCGACTACCACACTGCATCACACTGAAAACGGATAAATAATGGAAATCGGACAATATCAACCGAACCTCGACGGCGACGGACTGCGTATCGGCATCGTGCAATCGCGCTTCAACGAACCAGTTTGCAACGGCCTCGTGGACGCCTGCACGGAAGAACTCGAACGACTCGGCGTGATTGGTGAAGACGTGCTGCTCGTCACCGTGCCGGGCGCACTCGAAATTCCGCTGGCGCTGCAAAAGCTGGCCGAATCGAGTCAATTCGATGCATTGATCGCTCTCGGCGCGGTGATCCGCGGCGAAACGTACCACTTCGAGCTGGTATCGAATGAAAGCGGCGCGGGCATTTCCCGGATCGCGCTCGACTTCGGCACGCCGGTCGCGAACGCAGTCCTGACGACCGAAAACGACGAGCAAGCCGTGGCTCGCATGACGGAAAAAGGCCGCGACGCTGCCCGGGTGGCGGTGGAAATGGCGAATTTGTCGGTCGAGCTGGAACAACTCGGCGGTGACGATGAAGACGAAGACGACGAGGACCGTGTATGAAAAGCGCTCGACGACGCTCGCGCGAACTCGCGACACAAGGGCTTTACCAATGGTTGCTGTCGGGCACGCCCGGCGGCGAGATTGACGCGCAGTTGCGCGACGCCCAAGGCTTCGATAAAGCCGACCAGGAGCATCTGGACGCAATCCTGCATGGCGTAGTCAAGGAAGCGGACACTATTTCCGAAGAATTGCAGCCGTGCCTCGACCGTCCGCTCGAACAGCTTTCGCCGGTCGAACGCGCGGTGCTGATGGTCGCTGCATTTGAATTCAAGCATCACCTGGACATTCCGTATCGCGTGGTGATCAACGAAGCGGTTGAATTGACGAAGACGTTCGGCGGCTCCGACGGCTATAAATACGTAAACGGCGTGCTGGATAAGCTCGCCGTTCAGTTGCGGCCAACCGAAGTGCAAGGCCGCGGGCAGCGCAGCTGAGCAGACGCTCTTTTCAATTCATGCATGAACTTCGCAAAAGAACCGTTGAACGGCGCTATCCGATACGCCGCCCGCGTCGACGCAATCGAGCCGTTCTATGTAATGGAACTGGCGAAATAAGCGCAGGCGCTTGAACGCGCGGGCCGCAACATCATTCACATGGGTATTTCACGGCGCCGGAGCCCGTGGTCGCGGCCGCCACCGACGCCTTGCGTCGCGGTGTCAACGCAATACACGAATGCGCTCGGACTGGCTTCATTGCGCGAGGCGATTTCCGGTCATTATCGCGACACGTTCGGGCTTGATATCGATCCGGCGCGCATTGTGGTGACGGCGGGGGCGTCTGCGGCATTGCTGTTGGCGTGTACCGCGCTGGTCGATCGCGACGACGAAGTCCTGATGCCAGACCCGTGCTACCCGTGCAATCGCCATATTTCGTGGCTGGCACCGAAGGCCGTCCGGTCCTGATCCCAAGCGGTCCGGCCGAGCGGTTCCAGTTGACGGCCGCTCAGGTCGAAGCGCATTTGACGCCCGTTACGCGCGGCGTGCTGCTCGTTTCGCCGTCCAATCCGACCGGCACGTCCATTGAACCGGACGAGCTGGCAAAAATTGTCGACGTGGTGCGCGCACGGCGGTCTTACAATCGTCGATGAGATTTATCAGGGCCTGAGCTACGACGCGAAACCCGTGCCGGCACTTTCGCTCGGTGACGATGTGGTCACGGTGAACAGCTTTTCGAAGTACTTTAACATGACCGGCTGGCGGCTCGGCTGGCTTGTCGCACCGCCGGGTCCCCACGCTGGAGAAGCTCTCGCAGAACCTGTTCATTTGCGCGTCGGCGATCGCGCAACATGCGGCGCTGGAGTGTTTTGAGCCGGCCACGCTGGCGATTTACGAGTCTCGGCGTCTGGAATTCGAGCGCAGGCGGGATTTCATCGTGCCGGCATTGCGTTCGCTCGGTTTTGAAGTACCTGTCGTGCCGGACATCGCGTCCTACGTTTATGCCGATACGCGGCACGTCGCGCATCCCGCTGCCGGCGACAGCAACGCATTGACGCGCGGCCATGCTGCACGACGCAGGTGTCGTGCTGGTGCCCGGTACCGATTTCGGCTTCCATGCGCCGCAGGACTATATCCGGCTGTCTTATGCGACCGCGTACTCACAGCTTGAAGAGGCCGTGCAACGGCTGGGAACGCTATTTCGGGTTTGAAACACGGGTTTGGGGCAGCTCCCGCATCTCAGGAAGGCAGAAGCAAAAGCAAAAAAGCCGTTCCAACGCGAGTTGGAACGGCTTTTTTTGTCTTACCCGGCTTGGGTCAACAACCCGGGCACCCTGCTTTTATTTCTAACCCAACGCCTTTAAGCGCCGAACTCCGCCGAAGCCACGTGCTTCGTTTGCGTATCTGCGTCATCGGTCTCGTTGTGGTCGCTGACTTGCGGAGCGGACGACTTGGCTGGCGCCGTGATTGCCGGAGCACCGTCAAGCGTCACGTGCACGCGCTTTTCGCCTGTTCCTGAGGTTGACGGCGAAACCGACGCCACGACCTGCTTCAGCGCGGGCTGTGCCGGCGCTTGCGACGTGTTGATCGGCACATTGCGGCCACGCGCTACATCACGCAGGCGCACGTTCGGCCAGCACCTTCGCGCCGTAACCACCGCGTCGTCCTGTGCCGTCGAACCCACGTAGAAGCGCAATCCACCCGCCATCGAACCACCATGCGCGATGCAATCCTTCAGAACCAGCGCCCCGACCTTGATGTTCGCGAGCGGTTCGAGCGCCGCGTGCGAACTACCGAAGTACTGGAATTTGTCCGAGTGGACCTTCGACATCACCTGCATCAACCCTTGTGCGCCAACACCACTTTCAGCATACGGATTGAAACCCGATTCGATCGCCATGACGGACAGCAGCAACAGCGGATCGAGGCCAACTTCACGGCCGGTATCGAAGGCCGCTTTCACGAGCTCGCTGACCGGCTCTTGCGCCACGTGGTAACGCCGCGCAATGAAGTTCGCCACCAGATTCTGCTCACGATCCGACACGAGCACATGGTCGTCGCGGGCATCGGCCACCACCCGCTGCGAGGAAATCGCGCTGGCGAGCGTCGAAACGGTCGGCAACGTGCGGGGATCGAGTCCGTTCGGCGATACCGCGAGACTCAGGTCGCCGGTGAGCTTGCGAGTGCTGTCGTCGTCGCTGGCTGCTGAGTCGAGTGATGTCGGCTCGCCGTTGTGCAGGTCCTCTTCACGCTGATGACCAATCGCGAAGGGCGGGAAAGGTTGTCCGGAAAGCAACCAGGCCGGACCAGCTTGTACCGCGGCCGAGACAAGGGAAATGAGTTTGGCGGCGAAGGAAGCCGCACCAGACTGGAAACAGCCAGAGTGCCAGCGCGGTCACGACAGCAGCACAACCGACCAGACTGAAAACTATAAGACTCATGTGTTTGGCGCGACGCAGCATGGCGCGTAGATGAAGCGCCTGGCGAGCGTCGGGACGCCACGGCAACCAAGCATTCATTGGATGGATCTCCCAAATTGCATGATTTTGCATGATTTCTGCAGATGAAAAACCTAAAAACTGGCCCACCACGCAGAAACCGACACCGCCAGCCCTGGGTTAGCCACAAGCGGTATCGGGAAAACGGCACAGACCGTTGGGGAAAGCTGACCGGAACATTTCGTTTCCGGGGGCGCGCAGCACGAAAGACATGCCGGGGCGCGCACACAGGTCACCACGCGAAAAAGAGCGCCGGCAAGAAAACCAAAGCCTCGATTCACCGGACCATTCCCGCGCCGGTGACGCGTCGCGTCGTTTCAAAAGACCTGGGGCACACGTAAAAAGTTCCAATTGGTGTTGTCAATGTCGAAGGGTTGTAGCGGGCTCAGATGATCCGTCAATGCTGGTAAATGTAAAAACTATCACTTTTAGTGATGGTGAACACCGTTCAGAGCGGCGCGAGCGGCTTGCCAAACCACTTTCCAGCGGAATCGCCCCAGTTCCACCATTGTGTGCTCTGACGTACCGACATCAACACAGGTAAAAGCGCGCGAAAGTTCCTCACCAGGTGCTTGAGCCACTATGTCAGCCTCTGCCGACCCCTTGCGCAGACCGCCTTTCCTGCAGGCCCCTTCTCCCTTCTCTTTAGCCGATGAAATACAAAGACCCGCGCGACTTCACCGCCCGCCTCGAAACACTCGGCGAGTTGCGCCGTATCAGCCAGCCGGTTTCGCCCGTTCTTGAAATGACCGAGCTCTCGGACCGCCGTTCTGCGCTCGGGCGGACCGGCCTTGCTGTTCCAGGCGCCGACGGGGCACTCCATGCCCGTGCTGGCCAACCTGTTCGGTACACCGAGGCACGTGGCGCTCGGCATGGATATCGAGACGGAAGCTCAAGCGGCCGCCGACCCCAGTCTTCTGAGCGATAAAGCCGCGCTCGAGTCGCTGCACGACGTCGGCCGGTTGTTGTCGGCGCTCAAGGAGCCCGAGCCGCCCAAGGGCCTGAAGGACGGGGGCAAATTGCTGTCGCTGGCTAAAGCCGTCTGGGACATGGCGCCGAAAACGGTAAGCTCACTGCCCCTGCCAGGAAATCGTGTGGGAAGGACAGGATGTCGATCTCGCGCGCTTGCCCATTCAAACATGCTGGCCCGGCGCCGCCGGTCCGCTCATCACGTGGGGACTCACGGTCACCCGCGGCCCGCACAAGACGCGGCAAAACCTTGGTATCTATCGGCAGCAACTGATCGGGCGCAACAAATTGATCATGCGCTGGCTCGCGCACCGGGGCGGCGCGCTGGATTTCCGGGAGTTCGCGCTCGCCAATCCGAGCAAGCCGTATCCGGTGGCGGTCGTGCTTGGCGCCGATCCGGCCACCATTCTCGGCGCTGTCACGCCGGTGCCGGACTCGCTTTCCGAATATCGGTTTGCCGGGTTGTTGCGTGGTGCAAGGACCGAGTTGGCGAAATGTCTCACGCCGGGCGTCGATACATTGCAGGTTCCGGCGCGTGCGGAGATCGTGCTCGAAGGGTTCATCTATCCGCAGGACGGTCCTGTTGCGCCACTGACCGCCGGCGCACCGCCGCGGCCATCGGCTAGTGCGTCGTCGAAATACGAACACGCGCTCGAAGGCCCGTATGGCGACCACACCGACTATTACAACAAACAAGAGTGGTTCCCGGTTTTCACCGTAGAGTAGATCACCATGCGCCGCGACGCGCTCTATCACTCCACCTATACAGGCAAACCGACCGACGAACCGGCCGTGCTCGGCGTCGCGCTCAACGAAGTGTTCGTGCCGCTGTTGCAAAAGCAGTTCACGGAGATCACTGACTTCTATCTGCCGCCCGAAGGCTGCAGTTATCGAATGGCGATCGTGCAGATCAAGAAGAGCTATCCGGGCCATGCGAAGCGCGTGATGTTCGGCGTCTGGAGCTTCCTGCATCAGTTCCATGATGTACGAAGTCGAAGTTCATCGTAGTGGTGGACGACGACGTGAACATCCGCGACTGGAAGGAAGTGATCTGGGCGATCACCACGCGCATCGATCCGTCCCGCGATACGGTGCTGGTCGATAACACCCCGATCGACTATCTAGTTAGTAGGCTGTTGAAATTGGGTCCCGTGTAAGCGGGGTTTGAGGCACAAGCGTTATGGATATCGTGTTCATAATCTTTGGCGATGGATGCGATGCGCGGATTGGATGAGATGCAAGAACCTCTGTTTACTACGGTCAAGCTGGAGGATTTCGTCCCGGCGGATCACCCGCTGAGACCAATTCGACTGCTGGTCAACGAAGCGTTGAAACGGCTCAACGGGCTGTTTGGCGTCATCTATGCCGACACCGGTCGTGCCTCGATTGCACC
>LGTG01000124.1 GCA_001190015.1 Candidatus Burkholderia crenata | reverse complement strand
ATTTGCAACCTAAATGATGGTGTTGCAATGACTGCTTGAACCTAAGCTGTACGCGCAGATCGAAGTCCTGCACGCTGAAGCTCAACCGGTTGAAACCCAGCTCGCGCAATACGCCGATTGTTTCTGCCGATGCCTCGCGCGAATCGACTTCGATCGAATATTCGGCCTGTGCGTCGGGCAGCAAACGAAACGACTCGGCGGTTGCGGCCATCAACTCGGCCATTTCATCGTGCGACAAAAACGTGGGTGTACCGCCGCCCCAATGCAATTGCGAGACGGGCCGGGTGATATCGAAACAGGCGGCTTGCAGCACGAGCTCCCGTTTTCAGCCGATCAAGATACGGACGTGCGTGTGAACGGTTTTTCGTAGCGATCTTGTTACAGCCGCAATAGAAATAGAAACAGACGGTGTTGCAGAATGGGATATGGAAGTAGAGCGAAAGATCCGTCGATGCCGCTCCCGGGTCCGCTGCCGCCCGATGGTAATGGGCAGGATCGAAGGTGTCTGTGAATTGAACGGCGGTTGGGTACGACGTGTAGCGCGGATCGGATGCGTCGTATTTAGTGAGCAGATCGGGGCGGAAGAGGGACATTGTGGACAAACTTGAAGAGCATGTTCCAAGTTTAGCCGACACGTTTCCCCGGTTCTTGCGTGATAACGCCGCAGCCGCAGAGTGGCACAATATCGGGTTGCCTCGCGCGTCAAATGTGCCCGAACAGGCGAAACAGCCCAAACAGCCCGAACCGATGTCCACCGCCCAGGATCCGAACTTCGCTCACACGTGCCGCGAAAGCTGCGGCGCATCCTGTATCGCGCCGTCCATTTCGAGCGCGGTTCCCGGCATGCCCGACGGCAAGCCGGCTGGCGTGCGTTGCGTCCAGCTACGGTCGGATCTGCGTTCGCAGTGCGATTTTCGGCGGTCCGCGCTGGCCGGCCTGTTGTTCGGGCTTGCAGCCATCGGAGTCCATGTGCGGCGACACGCGGACTTACGCGCTGGCCTGGCTCACGCAACTCGAAATCGATACGCAACCTGAGCGCGTCTAGCCGGTCGAACACTCACCGCTCAGTTTCAAATTCAGGTTAATATTCATTCAAATTCAAGTCACTGGAGAATTTCGCATGACTCAAGCCGTTGCGCCGAAGCTGCGCCGGTTCCTGCTCGCTGCCGTTGGCGGCGCGGGCGCGGTGGCGCTGGGAACCCAGGGATACGCCGCTTCGATATTTCAGTTCATCCCCGATCACTACACGTTCAGCCAGGCGCAAGTCCAAGACGCAATGCAGCACAAGTTTCCGCTGAAGAGTCGGGCCTCACAGATTTTCGATGTCACGCTGAGCAATCCGCTGGTTGGCCTCGCGCCCGACCGCAACCGGATCACCGTGCGGCTGGACACACGGCTTGCCACGCCATTCATGCCGAATCCGGTCACCGGAATATTTACGCTTTCCAGTCAACTTTCTTACGACGCACCCAGCCACTCGGTCGTTTTGATGTCGCCGACTGTCGACGATGCCCAGGTCTCCGGCGAGGCTGCGCAATACAACGAGCAGATCAATGCGGTCGGCGCGGTCATGGCGACGCAGTTCCTGGACCGTTACCCCATCTACACATTCAAGCCAGAACAATTACAGTTTGCCGGCGTTAACTACGAACCCGGTATAATCACCGTTCTTACAAACGGCATACGCGTGCAGATCGTCGAGAAGTAATTTTTCCCGATGAAGTTCAGTACGCGCGTGCCTGAACGATTGGCTGGCGACGGCCAAACTGTGCCAAAAGGACGGAGCGATGGACTGGATTCTGTTTTGCAAAGCGCTGATTCTGGGTGTGGTGGAGGGTTTGACTGAGTTTTTGCCGGTATCGAGCACGGGACACCTGATTGTTGCGGGCAGTCTGCTGAATTTCACAAATGCCCAGGCAAAGACCTTTGACGTCGTGATTCAATTTGGCGCAATTCTGGCAATTGTCTGGGAATACTGGCGCAAGATTGGCTCGGTGGTGGCCGGGTTGCCTAAGCAGGCTAAAGCCCGTCGGTTCGCGTTGAACGTGATCATTGCGACCATTCCGGCTGTCGTGCTCGGCCTGTTGTTCGAAAAGCACATCAAGGCCGTGTTGTTCGCGCCGGTGCCCGTCTCCGTGGCGCTGATCGTGGGTGGGATCGTGATCTTGTGGGCGGAAGCGCGGCACCGCGAGCGCAACATCGCGCCGCGAGTGACGTCAGTGGACGATCTTTCTTACGCCGATGCCCTCAAAGTCGGGCTCGCCCAATTTTTCGCGCTGATCCCGGGAACATCGCGCTCGGGGGCGACCATTATCGGCGGGATGTTGTTAGGGCTGGAGCGTAAAGTCGCCACCGAGTTCTCATTCTTCCTTGCCATTCCCATCATTTTCGGCGCCACGCTTTACGAGCTCGCGAAAGAGTGGCGCACGCTGTCCGTCGATTCGCTGAGCTTGTTTATCGTCGGGCCGGTGGCTGCGTTTGTCAGCGCATTCGTGTGTATTCGATGGCTGTTGCGTTACGTCGCCACGCACGATTTCACGGCGTTTGCGTGGTATCGAATCGGTTTTGGGCTGCTGATCCTGATCGTCGGATATAGCGGCGGGTTGAGTTGGACGGACTGATATTTTCAGCGCGGCTGTAAAAGCCCGCAAACGCATACGAAACAGGCCATTCCAACGCGGGTTGGAATGGCCTGTTTTCGTGTTGGGCTAACGGATATTATTTAGCCGCGGTTCAACGGCGCTTGAATACCAGATCCCACACACCGTGGCCGAGTTTCAATCCGCGGCGCTCGAATTTGGTGACGGGACGGTAATCGGGACGTGGCGCGTAATCCGAGCCGGCCGTGTTTTCCAGCGCCGGTTCTGCCGATAAAATCTCAAGCATCTGTTCGGCATAGTTCTGCCAGTCGGTGGCGATATGGATATAGCCCCCCGGCTTGAGCCGCGAAACAAGCAGCGCAACGAACTTGGGCTGGATGAGCCGGCGCTTATGGTGACGCGCCTTGTGCCACGGATCGGGGAAATAGATATGGACCCCGTCGAGGCTGTCCGGCGCAATCATGTGTTCCAGCACTTCCACGGCGTCGTGCTGAACGACGCGAATGTTCGTCAGCTCCTGTTCGCCGATCAGCTTCAGCAGCGCGCCCACGCCCGGTTCATGCACTTCGATGCCGAGAAAGTCGTCGGAGGGGCGCGCCGACGCGATTTCCGCCGTTGTCGCCCCCATGCCGAAGCCGATCTCCAGCACACGCGGTGCCGTGCGGCCGAATGCAGCGTCCCAGTCGAGCGGTTGCGGCGTGAACGGCACGACAAAGCGTGGCCCGAATTCATCGAGCGCACGACGCTGTCCTGTTGATACCCGCCCCGCCCGCGTGACAAAGCTGCGAATCCGCCGGTGACGAAGCGTGCCGCTGTCTTTGGCTTCACCGGTTTCGTCGCTCTCGGATTTGTCGTCTTGGTCGGAGGGGGAATCGTGGATCATCGGAAAGGACGGTTCTGGGGTTGAGCGGAACTTAGGGCAAACGCGACAACGGCGAATTCAACCGGTCGTTGCAACATCTCGAAATTTGGAGGTGTTAAATGGGGCGACCGCGGGGCTGGGGCTCGCAACAAACCGGGAGGCCGATGATGCCATCGCCGGGCAGGCCAGATGTCAATCAGTTTGAGACGAAGCAAGCGTTCTGGAAATTTAT
>LGTG01000123.1 GCA_001190015.1 Candidatus Burkholderia crenata | reverse complement strand
CTTCGATGTGCTCTGCAATTTCGATTTGTGCGCCGCGATCGTAACTACGCTCATGGGTGGCGAGCAAATTGGCGCCGTCGAGAATACGGACTTGCTGTGCATCGGCCCGTACCGTGAGCGTGCGGCGCACGTTTCGCATTTCTGATCGACGACGCCAGATGGCCTCGCTTTTTGACCGCCGTTCACACAGCGGTCACAAACGCGCTGCAGTCGACACCATATGCCCGATGAAGTTCGGCGAGCGCGGGATTGGGGACGCCTATACGCAGCGTCGCAGGGGTATTATTGCCCAGGACGCGATAATGCGTTTCCTCATAAGCCCGGAGCGTGTCCGGGTCAATGGCTGAATTGAGCTGCACCTTATCTCCTTTCGCGAGCACGAAACGCAGGCTAAGCGCGTTCCGTAGAAATCCTATCAGACCGGAAACGTGCACCGTTGCATACGGGTCTCTTGCGTCAAGCTTGACAGCGGGCGCGTGCGCATACAGAAACAGGTTGTTTGTCTCACGACACGCAACCTGTTCTTTTATTGGGCAAATGAGCCAGGTCCGCCTGGATCCATTCACCACTGCTTCTGCCTGAAGGCGAGATCGACTTCGTCGTTTCTCCGAATTTGACTGACCCCGGATACGATCAATGGACCGCCGAAATCGTGGCGAAGAAAATGTGGCACCGAGGCTATCGCGCGACCGCTCGTGATCTATTCGATCTTAGTCTCGTGATCGAGCGTGACCCGGTCGCATTGTTGGTCGCCGGTGAATTCCTGATTCGCCATTGAGACACATTTCTCGAGCAGTTGGCTATTCGCGATGAGTTTATCCGTCAGGGGTCCTCGGACATTCGGCCCCTGAACTACACGCCCACCTTCGATCATGCCGTTGTTCTCGCGACGGAATTTTTGCGGGAAATTCCCAGGAGTGAACCGGTGGGAAAACCGCGCACCCGCCAACGCTGAGCAAATGCTCTACCAAGTTAGCGCAAAAAAGATTTGGATAGCGGGAGCGAGCCGAATTAGCCGCGAATTAGCCGGAGCCGGAACTAGATCCCGAACCTTCGCTAGCCTTCCACAATGAGAAAAAGGCTCAGCTTGCGCTGAGCCCTTCATGCCTTTGGTAGGCCGTACGGGATTCGAACCTGTGACCAACGGATTAAAAGTCCGCTGCTCTACCAGCTGAGCTAACGACCCAAAAAATTGATATTGTAGTCACACAGACCATAAGTTGTCAACAGAGCGTAAAAAAGAACGGCGGAAATCGCGCACAAAACGCATAAGAAAAAGCCCGCAGCAACCCCGCTACGGGCTTTTTCAACGAGAGGCGCAAAGACCAGCTTCGCTTACTTTACCTGCGACATTTTGCTTTCAGCCGACTGCGCGGCTTCCGTTCCGCCGTACTGTGAGATGACCTGATCCAGCGTCTTTTTCGCAGCGGTTTTTTGACCTTGCTCGATCTGGTTGTTCGCGATAGCGAGCAGCGCATCAGGCGCTCGCGGATGCGTCGGATATTTCGTCACCAGATTTTGCCAGGTTGCGGTCGATGCCTTGTAATCACGCAGAGCATACAGCGCGTTGCCCAGCCAATACTGCGCGGTCGGCTGGTACGGGCTGTCCGGATACTTGGCGACAAACGTCTTGAACGATGCAGCAGCGTTCTTGAAGTCGCCGTTACGGAATTGAGTTGACGCCGCATTGAACGTTTCAGTCTCGCCGGGCTGCACCGTCCCTTGCACGCCATCCACCGTCTGCTGCTGCGGTTCGAACTTCTTCAACCGGCCATCGAGGTCGGTGTAGTAGTCCTTTTGCTGCTTTTGCAACGTTGTCAATTGGTTGGCCAGGTCCTCATTCTGGCCTCCAAGCGTAGCGACCTGCTGATTCAACTGGTCGAGACGATTCGATTGATCGAGGATCGTGCGCTGAGCGGCGGACAACTGGCTAGCCAGGCTGTCCGTTTTCGTGCGCAAATCGAGCACGGCTTTACGCGCTTCATTGTCGTCAAACAAGGCCGCGTGCGCAGAGCCGCCGACCACGGCCGAACCCAACAAACAAGCAACTGCGACCGAGCGCAGCGAGGGGAAGCGATACAACATACGACGACTCACCCTTGACTGGTTAAGTTATTATTGTTGATAGACGAGATCAGCGCGGCGATTCTGCGCCCACGACGCTTCATCATGCCCCGTTGCTTGCGGCTTTTCCTTACCCAGGCTTACGGCTTCCATCTGCGTGTCGGCCACACCCAGCAGCGACATTGCACGACGTACAGCTTCAGCACGCTTCTGGCCCAGCGCCAGGTTGTACTCGCTCGTGCCGCGCTCGTCGGTGTTGCCCTGGATCAGGACGTGATGGTCCGGATGGCTCTTCAGATACTGCGCGTGTTGTTGCAGCAGCGGCTGATAGTCGTCACGAACAGCGTAGCTGTCGAAGTTGAAGTAAATGCTGCGCTTCGCGAGCGGGCTGTTCGGATCGTTCAACGGATCGACGTTGACCTGTTGAACTGCGTTCGCGTCGGGTTGCGTGCCGATCGCGCCTTTGTTTGCACCTTCATCCAGCTTCACGCCTGAATGACATGCGGCCAATGCACCGACCATCGCCACTGCAAAGCCGATACGGATTTTAAACATCATGGTTACTCTCCTTGTGTGTTGCTGCTTAAGTTATTGCGTGAGGTTTATTGCATGAACGGACCCCAGGACGGCTCGCGTACGCTGCCCCCCTGAAGCGACAAGACTTGCCGCGTACGACCATCAGTCGACACGGCCGCCAACACGCCACGCCCGTTCACTTGGGTGGCGTAGAGGATGTACTGACCATTCGCCGCAAAACTGGGCGATTCGTCTGCTGTGGTGTCGGTCAGGCCAGTTGCCGTGCCGGACGCGAGGTCTAGCAAATACAACTTGAAGCCGCTGCCAACACGCGAAATGTACGCAATCTGCTTGCCGTCCGGGCTCACTCGCGGGCTTGTATTGTAATTCCCAGTGAATGTGACGCGCTGTGCCTGGCCGGCGCTTTCGCCGTTCGCCGACATCTTGTAGATCTGAGGCGCGCCGCCGCGGTCGCTCGTGAAATAAATCGTGTTGCCATCGGGAGAGTAAGCCGGCTCGGTGTCAATAGAGCTGCCGAGTGTCAGGCGACGCAAACCGCTGCCGTCCGCGTTCACCTGGAAAATCTGCGTGTTGCCGGTAGTCGACAGGGCGACGGCAAGCTTGCGGCCGTCCGGTGCCCACGCCGGTGCACTGTTATTGCCTTTCTGATTCGATACGATCACACGCTTGCCAGTCGGCAAGTCGTGGATATAAACAAGGGGTTTTTTCTTTTCGAACGAGACGTACGCGACCTTGGTGCCGTCAGGTGACCACGCCGGCGAGATGATAGGCTCGGGGCTGGACAGCGCAATGCGCGCGTCTTGGCCATCGGAATCCGAAATCTGCAACTGATAACGGCCGCTGGTCTTGATCACATACGACAGGCGTGTCGCAAAAACGCCACGATCGCCCAGCAATTTTGCGTAGATATAGTCCGCGACCTTGTGCGCGCTTATGCGCAAACCACTTTCCGGGCTGACAAGCGACAGGCCGCCCAAGCTTTGCTGCTTGACCGTGTCGTAAAGGCGGAAGCGCACTTCGTACTGGCCGTTCGGCAGGCGATTTACGCTACCGGACACGAATGCGTCCGCACCTTTCGCTTTCCAACTGCCAAGGTTGACCGAATCCGTTTCCGACACGGGCGTGGCGCCCGCGTCAATATTAGTAAACTTGCCGCTGCGCGCCAGATCCTGACGAACGATCGCGCTGATTTGCTGCGGCGAATTTGCTTCGTTAGCAAACGTGGCGGTGGCAATAGGAAATTGGGTAAAACCCACGCCCGTCACAAGCACATTCAACTGCGCGTGGGCAGCGGTGCCCGCGGCGATCAGGCAGGATGCAACAAGCGTTTTCAGGCCAAGCTTCGTCATCAAACTCATGTCTCTGGTTCCAGAAAAAGCGATTTTTAAACTACCGG
The DNA here is from genome assembly GCA_001190015.1 of Candidatus Burkholderia crenata. Taxonomy (GTDB): domain Bacteria; phylum Pseudomonadota; class Gammaproteobacteria; order Burkholderiales; family Burkholderiaceae; genus Caballeronia; species Caballeronia crenata. The sequence continues at coordinate 6,463 of LGTG01000123.1, read as the reverse complement.
CGGCGGCAGAAGAGACCACCAGACGCACAATTCGTTCCCGTCAAGGCTCATTGTGCACTCTCGTTTTACCATGTCCGTTCAACCGCCCGCCGGACGCATTGTGATCGTAAACGTCGGCGGTGCCTGACCGTTGATGTTCAGTGGCATCGGATCCGAGAGCTGAACTGCGCGGAGCGCGGCCTGGTCCCACTGATCGTTGCCGCTCGAACGCTGGATTGATGCCGACAACAGCGTGCCGGTTGCCGGAGAAACACGTACTGAGATCACCGTCTCAAGTCCCGCTGTTTTTCCTCCCCACCGGATGTTTGGACGAACGCGCCGCTGCACCTTCTCAGCGTACCCGGCTGATGTCGCCGTCCCACCCGCGCCGCGACCTGTGCCGCTCTTGGCCAGTCCTTCGCCGCTCTCGCTCGTGCCGCCACCCGCTTGACCCTGCAACGCCGCGAGCCGGGCACTACGTTCCTTATCAAGCTTGGCCTTAGCCTGCGCGTCGGCCTGGGCCTTGGCTTTCGCCTTGGCGGCCTGGGCCTTGGCCTTGGCGTCTGCCTGCTCCTGCGCCTTCGTTTCGGCTTCCTTCTGCTGCTTCGCCGCTTTCGCTGCGTCAGCTTCCTTCTCTTTAACCTGTTGCGTCTTCTGCTGATCGAGCTTCTGCTGCGCAAGCTGCTTCTGCTTATCCTGAGCCGCTTTTTGCGCTGCCAAAGCGGCTTGCTGCGCGCGCTGCTGTTCAGCAAGCTGCGCGGCACGCGCTGCCGCTTCCTGCTTTTTACGCTCCTTTTCCTGCAATGCAGTGTCAGCTTCCTCGTCCTTTGCCGGCGGCGGTGCGGGCTGCACCTTGATCGGCGGCGCGTGCGGCGGAACAGGGCGGGGCGTGGGCGCCGCCTGATCCGGGATCTCGGTCCACAGTTCTGCCTCGGCGCCCGCCGGGGTGTTGTTTTGCCAGTTGACGCCGTGATACAGGAGGATCCCGAGCAGCAAGTGCATCAGCGCGGCGAGCGCGAACGCTTTCCATGTCCCGCGTTCACGCGGCGAACGGACGGGGCGCGCGCTGACCCGCGCACCATGTTGGCTGCTGGACTGCCGATTTATCATTGCGATTTGACTAACAATCCAATCCGTTTGACGCCTCGCGCCTTCATATCCGACATCACGTTCACGACGACTTCATATTTCACGGTCTTGTCGGCGGCAATCACGACGGGCTGGTCGGGATGCGATTCCTGGCGATTCAGCACGAACGTCTTGAGGTCGCCCTTCGTCATGCTCTGCTGCTGTGCCGCACCGCCGTCGTCTTTGTAGCGCACGGTCATGCTGCCGTCGGCCTTGATATTGACCACGACCGGGGGCGTTTGCTCCTGCGGAGCCGCATTGCCGACCGTCGGCAGGTTGAGGATGGAAGGCGAGACGAGCGGGGCGGTTACCATGAAAATGACGAGCAGCACGAGCATCACGTCAATGTACGGCACGACGTTGATGTCGGACATGGCGCGCCTTGAACTGCCGCGCATGCTGGAACGCATTGGACCTCCGTCCATACTAGACTCCTTAGTGGGCCTGACGCTGCAAGATGTTCGAGAATTCTTCGATAAACGTTTCGAAGCGAATGGCGAGGCGGTCGATATCGTGTGCGTAGCGGTTGTACGCCACCACCGCGGGAATCGCGGCGAACAGGCCGATTGCCGTAGCCACGAGCGCTTCGGCAATACCCGGCGCCACGTTCGCAAGCGTTGCCTGCTGTACGTTAGCCAAGCCGCGGAACGAATTCATGATTCCCCAGACCGTGCCGAACAAACCAATATACGGGCTGACCGAGCCGACCGACGCGAGAAACGCGAGGTTCACTTCCAGCACATCCATTTCACGCTGGAACGCGGCGCGCATGGCACGGCGTGAACCATCGAGAATGGCCGCTGGATCATTCATGCGGCGCTCTTTGCCCTTGAGGAACTCACGCATGCCCGATTCGAAGATCCGTTCCAGCGCACCAATTGTGTGGCGGTTGTTGGCAGCACTTTGATAAAGCGCCTGCAGGTCACCGCCCGACCAGAAATCGCGTTCGAAACGCTCGGTCTGATTCCGCGCGCGCCGAATGGCAAAACACTTGCGAATGATGTAGGTCCACGACAACAACGACAGTATCAGCAGTAGCGCCATGACGGCCTGTGCCAGCAGGCTTGCATGAATGACGAGAGAAACGATCGACAGGTCTTGTGTAGTGTTCATAAAAGTCCGCTGTTACGTCCCAAAGGGGCGTCCGAGGTGCACTGGCTCGGAATTGTCAGGTTTTCGACAAACGACTGGAAGCGTAGACAGGTCCTGCAAGCAGATGCTCGGTACTTCTGTGCCTGCATGCCTGATGGCACGCGGGCTCGATTCAGTTCAGGTCTTGATGGAGTCAAAGGGTCTTTGTCTACATGGGTTTTTCTGAACAAGATGATTTAAACGGTACTGGCACCGCCATGGTTGACGCGTTATTTGAGACAGATTCTTGCGGTCCACGGCGTAACCCGTTGAGCACCGAGGCGGGAATCCGGATCGGGCGGATGGCGCTGACACTGACCGACGCCACTTTGATGTCGCCGGAAGCCAACAAGGTGCCGTCCCGCCAGGCTTCCTGATGGAAATCCACCGATGCCCCGCCAATACGCTCGATCCGGCTTACTACATGAATGAGGTCATCAAGGTGCGCGGGCGCTGAATACTCCAGCGCCGTGCGCTTGACGACGAACAACACGCCGTCCGACTCGGCCAGCACACGCTGGTCGATGCCGCACGCCCGCAACCATTCAGTGCGGGCCCGTTCGAAAAACTTCAAGTAGTTCGCGTAGAAGACGATGCCGCCGGCGTCAGTGTCCTCATAATAGACCCGGAGCGGCCAATCGAAGGTCAAGAGGCCGTTCGCCTTCTGAGGCTCGCTGGTGGACATGTTCATCCGTGCATTTTACCGGAAGCCGCAAAACGTCCGTCGAATCGTGCGTTGGTTGCTGCTTTCTGGCAACCATCAGCTGGACGCCTGGTATATTCAGTGGTCTGAATCAGCCGCGATGCACGGTCAATGGAGCAATGACTGCGCGATCGGCATCAACTCGATAGTGTTGATATTCACGTGCGCCGGGCGCGTGGCGATCCAGTAGATGGAGTCGGCAATGTCCTCCGGCGTCAGGGGCTGCATATCTTTATAGACGTTCGAGGCCTTCGAGTCGTCACCTTTGAAGCGAACATTCGAGAACTCCGTGCCCCCGCACAGGTCCGGTTCGATGTCGGTGACGCGCAACGCCGTGCCGCTCAGGTCCGCGCGAAGGTTGAGGCTGAACTGGCGCACGAATGCCTTGGTCGCGCCATAGACATTGCCGCCCGCGTAAGGGTACGTGGCCGCGACCGAACTCAGATTGAACACGTGCCCACGATTGCGTTCGGCCATGCCAGGCAATAACGCGTGCGTGACCGTGACCAGCCCCTTGCAGTTGGTATCGATCATGTTGTTCCAGTCGTCCAGGCTCGCCTGCTGCGCCGGTTCCAGGCCGAGCGCCAGGCCGGCATTGTTGACGAGTACGTCGATTTGCGAAAAGCATCCGGCAGCGCCGCGATAGCCGATTTGATCGCTGCCTCGTCGGGAACGTCGAGTTCGACGGGCAACAGCGCGTCGCCGAGTTCTTGCGACAGCGCCAGCAGGCGGTCTTTACGGCGCGCGGTTGCAATCACGCGATGGCCGCCTTTGACAAACGTGCGCGCAATGGCTGCGCCAAAGCCGGCGGAAGCGCCAGTGACAAATACAATCATGTACGGATTCCGGTTGTAATGTTGTGCGTCAGGTTTCGGAAAGGAACTCTCGCGCGCCGCCGTCCGGGTGTTCGCGAGAAAGCGGGACAGCGTACTTCCATTGCTGCGACGCGGCAAGTTGTCAGCATTTCATTTATGTCGTTCAATCCGCTGGCGAGGCCGCTTAGCAGCGCAAATACCGCTCCCGGTCGGCAATTTTAGCGCCTGGGTGATAGCTGGGTGATATTTGCACCCGGTCGCCGCTAGAACGTTCCGGCCTTAGAAGCGCCTGTTTAAGGCGTTTTCCGGCAGTTGCCTATTCTCGGACGGCCCATTAAACTTAGGGCGGCGCTCTAGCCCTGCGTAACTGGCGACAAGGATCTTCGGATCCAAGGCGGATTAACCCATCGGGAAGCGCAGGGTGCTGTTTTGCCGTTCGGCTGGGCAGCTGAGATCCGCACGCGCTCGTTGCGTTGCCGGTGGCTGTCCGTCTCGCGCAAACGGAGCTTCTCTCTTCCGCCTCGCTTGGGACTCATCGTGCTTCTCGCTCTTGCGGCGTAGCGCGTATGTACACGCGCGATCCGGTCAACTGACGCCCATTCAACGGGAGACGTATAACGGAAAACGTATGTTTGATAAAGCCCAAAGTACCATCGCCCAAGTCGATCCGGAATTGTTTGCGGCGATCGAGCAGGAAAACCGCCGGCAGGAAGATCACATCGAGCTGATCGCGTCGGAAAACTACACGAGCCCAGCCGTCATGGCCGCCCAAGGCTCGCAACTCACGAATAAATACGCGGAAGGCTACCCGGGCAAGCGCTATTACGGCGGCTGCGAGTACGTCGATATTGTCGAACAACTGGCGATCGACCGCGTGAAGCAATTGTTCGGCGCGGAAGCCGCCAACGTGCAGCCGAATTCCGGCTCGCAAGCCAATCAGGGCGTGTTCTTCGCCATGCTCAAGCCGGGCGACACCATTATGGGCATGAGCCTGGCTGAAGGCGGTCACCTCACGCACGGTTCGCCGGTGAACATGTCCGGCAAGTGGTTCAATGTGGTCAGCTACGGCCTGAACGAAGCCGAAGATATTGACTACGACAAAACCGAAGAGCTGGCTAAGGAACACAAGCCGAAGCTGATCGTGGCGGGCGCGTCCGCGTTTGCGCTGAAGATCGATTTCGAGCGGCTGTCGAAGATCGCGAAGAGCGTTGGCGCGTATTTTATGGTCGACACGGCGCATTACGCCGGTCTGATCGCAGCCGGTGTTTATCCGAACCCGGTGCCGTTCGCTGACTTCGTCACGACCACGACGCACAAGAGCCTGCGCGGCCCGCGCGGCGGCGTGATCCTGATGAAAGCCGAGTTCGAGAAGCAGATCAACTCGGCTATTTTCCCGGGCATCCAGGGTGGCCCGCTCATGCACGTCATTGCCGGCAAGGCCGTGGCGTTCAAGGAAGCGTTGTCGCCGGAATTCAAGGCGTACCAGCAACAGGTTGCGGAGAACGCGCGGGTGCTGGCCGAGACCCTGGTGAAGCGTGGCTTGCGGATTGTTTCGGGACGTACCGAAAGCCACGTGATGCTGGTCGACCTGCGCGCCAAGCACATCACCGGCAAGGCAGCGGAAGCTGCGCTCGGCAAGGCTCATATCACCGTGAACAAGAACGCGATTCCGAACGATCCGGAAAAACCGTTCGTCACCAGTGGCGTGCGTCTCGGCTCGCCGGCCATGACCACGCGCGGTTTCGGCGTGGCTGAGACGGAGCAGGTGGGTAACCTGATTGCCGACGTGCTGGACGCACCGGAAGATGAAGCCAACCTCGAGCGCGTACGCGCGAAGGTTGCCACGTTGACCAAGCAATTCCCGGTCTACGGCTAAGCCATGCGCTGCCCCTTCTGCCGGCACGAGGACACGCAAGTGGCGGATTCGCGCGTGTCGGAAGATGGGGCGGCCATTCGCCGGCGGCGGCGTTGCTCCGCCTGCGGCAAGCGTTTCACCACGTATGAGCGCGTGGAACTCGCGTTGCCGTCGGTCGTCAAGAAGGACGGCAGCCGCACCGAGTTCGACCGCGCCAAGATTGTGGCGAGCATGCAATTGGCGCTGCGCAAACGCTCGGTTGCCGCGGACGCCATTGATGCCGCCGTTGCGCGGATCGAATATCAGTTGCTTGGTAGCGGCGAACGCGAAGTTCGCAGTGGCCGTCTGGGCGAACTCGTGATGAACGAGCTCCGCCAGTTGGACACCATTGCCTACGTGCGTTTTGCTTCGGTCTACAAACGCTTTGAAGACGTGTCCGAATTCGAAGACGTGCTCGAGGAATTCCGGCGCGCCGCGCCGCGCAAATCCAGTCCCCGCAAACGCTGAGCGTTTCTGTATTTCCTTAGCCCTTTCTCGCTTGAACCCAGTGATCGTTTCGACAGTATCTCGAGGCTTTCGCACGTCCGATACTCGACCGATCGGCTGATGGTGCACATCGAAAATTCCCTCTAGCAGACTGTTGAAAAGCGCCCCATCATGACGACCGAAGCAGTGTTCAAGAGGTTTGCACATGCAATTTGCTGCTGAATTGCGGGTTCGCCGAGTGGTTTTGGCAGGCAGTGCGCAGGCACGCCGGCCCGGCGCCGTACGGTGCTCGCACCATGGCGGCTCATTGCAACGCTCCTTGTGGCACCACGCTTGGCATTCGGGCCATGCGGGGCAGATTGCTCG
>LGTG01000122.1 GCA_001190015.1 Candidatus Burkholderia crenata | reverse complement strand
CTGCCCAGAACAACCGGCCCCCCTAACGCGCTCGCCATCGTCGAACTCATCGACGATCTACGCGAGCGGATCTGCACGCACTACCAGCTCGCACTGCACGATCTACAGCGCGAACAACGTGCGCCTCCCGTGAACGCTCGCCTGACCGATGTCAACGATCCATTCTGAGCACGAGCAGGCCGACAACCAGGGGCTAGCAGCAACGGCCCCTGGTCAACTTCGCTTCTATTCAACCCAACGCCGCCGTTTAGTGTTGGATTTGTTCCGCCGCTACCAGCGAGCAATGGGGCGCCAATGCCAACAAGAAAATGTTCTGGTTTTTCCAGTTGCAAGCCGTGATTTCGATGCTGCTGTCGCTCGCGTTTTTCGTTCCGGCTTATCGTACTACGCCGCCGGGTGCTGCCTGGGTCGGGGGGCGGTGATCTGGGTGATTGCGATTGTAGGAGAAGCGCTCGCTGATCATCAATTGCGCGCGTTCAAAGCGGACCCTTCGAATCACAGCAACGTTTGCCGCGCGGGCCTGTGGCGCTATTCACGGAATCCGAACTACTTCTTCGAATGTGTGCATTGGGTAGCGTACATTCCGCCGGCTATTGGCGTTGGCGCATAGATTTTCGCCATGCTGTTGCCACCCGTCCTGATGGCGTGGCTGCTGATGAAAGTCTCGGGTGTACCCCTGGTCGAAGCGGAATCGGCTAAAAAACGCGCCGGGTATGCCGACTATATGCGCTCGACCAGTGCATTGATTCCATGGCCGCCGCGTCATCCTTAAATAATAATAGCGAGGAGTTTCCATATGAGCGACCTGCCATTGCGAGCGGTTATGTCAGAACCACAAGAAAAAGAAGGTCCGACGGATAGCTGGCTGATCGATTGCTATGAGCGCGGCCGGTTTCCGGACTCGCTGCGCCTCGGGATGCGCCGGCTGCTGAAACAGCGTCTGCGCGATGGAGGTATCGACGACGGCGAAGCGCGTTCGAAACGCAAGCCGCGAACGCGCAGCATTACGAGGTGCCGGCGGCGTTTTTCTATCGAACGGGAAAGGAGACGCTCGATCAGGCCGAGCGCGCGATGCTCGAGGAATGTGCCGTTCGCGCGCAACTCACCGACGGCCAGCGCATCCTCGATCTCGGTTGCGGCTGGGGTTCGCTCTCGTTGTGGTTGGCGGAAACCTATCCGCGCTCGCAGATCGTGGCGTTATCGAATTCGCGGGGGCAGCGCGAGTTCATTGAGGCCGAGGCAGCCGCGCGAGGCATCACCAATCTGAGCGTGGTGACGGGGAATATCGTCGATCACCAGTTCGATCCGGCATTGCTTGCCGATGGATTCGACCGCGTCTCTTGTCGATCAAGATGTTCGAGCATATGAAGAACTATCGACTATTGCTGAACAAGATTTCGGGCTGGATGCGTGAAGACGGCAAGCTTTTTGTGCATGTGCTCGCGCATCGCACGCTGGCTTACCACTTCGAAGTGAAGGACGGCAGTGACTGGATGTCGAAGTACTTTTTCACGGGCGGGACGATGCCGTCGGAGGCGCTGTTACTACATTTTCAGGACGATCTCACGATTGACCGTCAATGGTGGGTGAGCGGCGCGCACTACGAAAAGACGGCGAATCACTGGCTTGAAAATCTGGATGCGGCGCGCAGCGAGTTGATGCCGCTGATGGTCCAGACGTACGGCGCCGCCATGCCGGCATCTGGTTTCAGCGCTGGCGCATGTTTTATATGACCGTGGCCGAGTTGTTCGGCTATGGCGGGGGCAACGAATGGGCGTCGCGCATTACCGCTTTTCCAAGCGCTCAGGCTAGGTTTTCGTTCGCTTGGGCGCTAACTCGTCACCTCGCCGTCATCAACGCCGGACGGCGGCCAAACCACGGCCTCGCGGCCTCCAGCTGCGCCGTGACCTGACGCTGAGTTTCCAGCGCTGCCGGGAGATCCCGCTCGCCAATCCTTCGGCCGATATGCGCCATCGCCCACGATGCAATCTCGAAATCACCGCGCTTGGGCTTCTGACCGCTGATGCGATCGGCGTGCAGCACGATTTCTTTGGCCTGTAATTGACCACAGCACGAGGAATGCGTGAGCAATGGCGTTGAAGTCGAGGCCAAACAACGCGGGTTCCATACGATGACCCAGCGATTCGGCGAGCTTGGCGGCATCGTCCAGCGCGGCTTTTACATCCGCCGATAACGCCCCCGCGAGCTGCGGCTCCTCCATATAGCCGATGCGCACAACGGCGCGCACGGCTCGGCAACGGCACGGAAGAAAATGCCCGGCTTGCCCGAGGAGGTGAGGGTCGAGCAGCAGGGCGCGTCGCGGACGCTGCGCGACACGGCTGCGGCCGCTCCTCCGCTGGAACCGCCCGTGGTATAGTCGAGAGCCAACAGGTTGCACGTTGGCCCGAACAATTCCGGTTCGGTGTACGGCATCTGGCCGATTTCAGGCCTGTTGGTCTTGCCGAAGATGTTGAGCCCGGCCTGCTTCAAGCGCGCGACGATCAGCGAATCTTCAATGGGCGTGAAATGCTGGAAATGGCGGCATCCCATGGACATGCGCAAACCCGCGACCGGTGCACTCAAGGTCCTTGATGAGATAGGGAACACCCGCGAGCGGACCAACGCCCAGGGTGCCGGAGCCATCGCGGCCGCCCCAGCTCGCACGGTCGCGTGCCGCCTGATAGTCCTTCAGGACAATGGCATTGAGCGCCGGATCAACCGCTTCGGCGCGCGTGATCGCCGTGTCGATCAATTCCCGCGCGCTAACCTGACCGCTGCGCGCGAGCTCGGCCAGGCCGATCGCAGCGTAGTCGAGATACTCGGACTGCACGGTTCCCCCTTTTTGATGCGGTTGTGTCCCGTCTTCTCAGGCGGCCAACCGCGCAGTCCACGGCGTTGTGCGCCGGGTTACGAATGCTCGCCGAGGAACGTGAGCGTGCGGCCGTGCGCTAGTGCCGATGCTGCTTGATTGTACGATGCGCGGTCCGTGCAATTGAAGCCGTGATCGGCGCCTGGGTATACGTGGACCTGAGCGTCCTTGCCCGCGAACCGCTGCTTGACGGAGTCGACCGCTGCGGACGGAATGTGGGCGTCGAGTGCGCCGTAGTGGAATTGCATCGGCACTTTGATCTTGTCGGCCTGGTCGAGCTCATTCTGGATACCGCCGCCGTAGTAGGCCACGGCGATATCGAACGCACCCTGAGCCGCCGACAAATAGGCAAGCCGGCCGCCGAGGCAATACCCGACAACCGCGACCTTGCCCGTGATTTCCGGGAGCGAGCGCAGCGCAGCGGCGGTGGCGGAGACGTCGGCAACGGCGTGTGCCATATCGAGTTTGCCATAGATTTCCATTGCTTTCTCGCGGTCTGCGCCGTCATAACCAAGCTCTACGCGCGGCTGGACGCGCCAGAAAATGTCCGGTGCGAGCGCGACGTAACCATCGGCCGCGTACTGGTCGGCCACGGCGCGGATATGCGAGTTCACGCCGAATATTTCCTGGATGATGACAACGCCCGGGCCTTTGCCGGTTTTGGGCAACGCGAGATAGCCCTGGAAGGTGTCGCCGTTGGCAGGAATGTCGATCCAGCGGGATGTCATGGTCATGATGAAACTCCTGGCTGATGCCTGAATGTTGGGGGCGAAATGATAGGGGAAGAATTGCAACCCAACAGTGTGCCACCATTCGAACTGCCTTGCTGGCAAGGGCGCCGGCTGTAAAGCGGCTGTAGGTAATGCACGCGGCAGCGCGTTTTTTTAAGGGTGTTTCCGCAACTTCCACCAGCCGTCTTGCCGCACACCGTGAGGCCTTAAAGCGATGACTAGTAATAGTGCTAACCCCAGTGCTTATCTGAGTCCTTAGCCGGTTTCTTAACCCGCGCAATTGACTTGAAAACAAGCGGACCCGATAATAATGGCCGGGTAAAAGAGTTGCCTCTAGAATGCTGTGCACGGTCATCTGCCAATCTGCTGAAGAACCGCATGAATAGGACTTTTCCGCACCGCACCAGCACACTTTCAATGGCTTCTCAACACATATTTTATTAGTAGTCGCACCAGTATCCTAAAAAATTTCTCCAAATTAATTTGACAACCTTGCACTTGCGCGCAGTACGGATGCTGGTCGTCATAAACGGCCTGCGGAAGTACGAGCCAAGTGCATGACGATACATCCGGCGTGGTCGTCCACGGGACTAAGCGAAACGTGACGAAGACGGAGCACAGGGCGACACCGTTGTTTTTGGGACCGAAACTGGAGACTTACATGAACACCAAGCTTCACAAACTGTTGCCTATCAGCGCTGCAGCGCTATTGTTCGCCTCGATAGCAACAACCGCTACGGCCGACGAGGTCGTCAAGATCGGTCACGTTGCACCGTTGACCGGTGGTATTGCCCACTTGGGCAAGGACAACGAAAACGGCGCGCGCTTCGCAATTGAAGAAATCAATGCCAAGGGTCTGACGATCGGCGGCCAGAAGATCACGCTTCAACTCGACGCGCAGGATGATGCAGCTGACCCGCGTACGGCTACTCAAGTGGCGCAGAAGCTGGTCGACGATAAGGTCGTCGCCGTGGTTGGCCACTTGAATTCGGGCACCTCGATTCCGGCTTCGAAGATCTACAGCGATGCGGGCATCGTGCAGATTTCGCCGTCGGCAACCAACCCAGCGTACACGCAACAAGGCTTCAAGACGACGTATCGCGTTGTGGCGACCGATGCACAACAAGGTCCGGCACTCGCTAACTACGCCTCGAAAGACTTGAAGCTGAAGAGCGTCGCGATTGTCGACGACTCGACCGCTTACGGCCAAGGTCTCGCGAACGAGTTCGAAAAGACTGCCAAGTCGCTCGGCATGAACGTGATGTCGCATGATGCGACCAACGACAAGGCTGTCGACTTCCGCGCAATTCTGACGAAGATCAAGAGCGAAAACCCGGACGCGATCATGTACGGCGGCATGGACGCCACCGGCGGCCCGTTCGCCAAGCAAGCCAAGCAACTTGGCCTGCGCGCACGCGTTCTGGCGGGCGACGGTGTTTGTACCGACCAGCTATCGCAGCTCGCTGGCGATGCAACCGACAATATCGTCTGCTCGGAAGCCGGTATGGCGCTCGAGAAAATGCCGGGCGGCGCGGAGTTCGAAGCCAAGTTCCAGAAGCGCTTCGGCCAACCGATCCAGATCTACGCTCCGTTCACGTATGACGCGGTGTACATCATTGTCGATGCCATGAAGCGCGCCAATTCCACCGATTCGGCGAAGATTCTGGCAGCTGTGCCGAATACGGATTACAAGGGTGTGATCGGCGAAACGACCTTCGAGTCGAAGGGCGACCTGAAGCACGGCGTGATCTCGCTGTACAACTACAAGGCAGGCAAGAAGACGCTGCTGGACGTGGTCAAGATGTAATTATCGCTGGCGGTCCTGGTCGAGCTTCGATGTCATCGATGTCTCGATGAAGACCGCCTTCGATGATCTTCATTCTTAAAAAAACGCGCTGATTCCGGTCAGCGCGTTTTTTTTCATCCGGCGGTTTGGCGAGTGATGGCTGGCGCTCGCGGTCCGTTCACAGCTTCAACTGCTTCATGATTCTCTGTCCGACGAGCGCGATCAGCACTGTGCAGGCGGCGACCGCCGACAACCCGATCGGCAACATGCTCAATTGCGCTACGCCGCCTATCAGAATCGGCCCGAACAGCAAGCCGAAGTAAGCCAGCTGCGACCTACGCCAGCCCTTCAGCCGGGCTCACGCCCTTCACACGCGCCGCAGCGGCGAACAGCAGCGGCATCATGCTCGCGAGTCCGAGCCCCATCAGCGTGAACCCCGCGAGCGTGACGACCGCGTTCGGCAGCAACAGAGCCGCCACCATGCCGATAAAAGCCAGCGCCGCGCTCGCGCGCAGATGAGCTGGGGCGCGCCGAAGCGGGCACGCACCGCGTCGCCGCCAAAACGCCCGGCCGCCATACCGCCGGTGAACGCCATCGGCATAGGAGACGACCATAAGGCCGTACCCCTGCCACACCACCCGGCATGCGGGT
>LGTG01000121.1 GCA_001190015.1 Candidatus Burkholderia crenata | reverse complement strand
CCGAAGTAGCCACGCCAGCCCGTCAGATATCGTTTCAGCTTACCGATCAACTGGTCGACGCTGATCCCTCGGGTGCGTTGAGTCAACTCTCGGATTCGATTCTTAAAGCGAGCTAGCGCCTTGGGCGTGTTAGCGGCGGTGCAAATCCGACACTAAACGGCGGCGTTGGGTTGAATAGAAGCGAAGTGACCAGGGGCCGTTGCTGCTAGCCCGTGGTTGTCGGCCTGCTCGTGCTCAGAATGGATCGTCGACATCGGTCAGGCGAGCGTTCACGGGAGGCGCGCGTTGTTCGCGCTGTAGCTCGTGCAGTGCGAGCTGGTAGTGCGTGCAGATCCGCTCGCGTAGATCGTCGATGAGTTCGACGATGGCGAGCGCTTGCTCGGCGGACCAGTTGTCCGGGATCAGGAAGTCGAGCCCGCAGGTGATCCCGGAAGGCGACTGATGGCGCGTCATGATGTCTTCTTCTCGGCCTTAGCCGCACTGCGCTTCTTCGTGCGTTGCTCAGCGCGTTCACGTGCCTCTTTCACCCGATAGGACTCGCCCTCGATCACCACGACTTCTGCACGATGCACTAGCAGGCTGTTGAAAAGTGCCGCGTCATGACGACCGA
>LGTG01000120.1 GCA_001190015.1 Candidatus Burkholderia crenata | reverse complement strand
CGTTTTGCACCAATCCTGAAAGGCCATCGGAATGCTCTGCCCGATACACGACCACAGGCGTTCGAGAACCAGGCGGAATCTTTTGCCAAGACGCTCATCGCGAAACCGGCTTTGTCCCGCTTCCTCGTTCAGCCACGCATTAGCATCACAGGCTTCTTCCGATGCACGCTTTCGACCGCCTCTGTTCGTCATCGCCGTCCCTCATCAACTAATCTTGCAACGACGTTAACAGAAAGGATTCTTTATTAACAGAGAATCGTAGAAAAATATGGGTAATTGCAAGGCCCGAAACCCCAGTTGAGGTAACTGCCGAACCGCCCACCAGCGTGGCGACAATGATCGCCACGCGCGGATCGTGCACCCGCATGACGATGCGATCGAGGAATCGCTCGGTTAGTAGAGCAGTCGCGAGCACGTAACCCATCGCGAGGATCACAGCCATCTGCGTGGTGAATGCAAGCAGCGTCCAGAAGCCCTTGCCCCAGTTCGTTGTCAGCGCCACGATGCCCTGCCCCTACACCAATACGGCAAGAATCATGGTGAGCAGCGTCAGCCCGATAGCAAAGACGAACGGATCGGGCAAATACTTGCGCATCAGTTCAGTGAAGAATTCGGTTATTTTCTGCATTACACTGTCTCTGAAATATTATTTAGTTAAGCGAAATTTTTGTCATTTCTGCGGCGAGAGTAGATTGGCTGGCCTGCCCTCAGGACTCTTTTCCTGAAGCTACCCGCCGTCGGTGGCGGGCCAGCGCCATTAATGCGCGGTCGCGCCACGCCACCCGTTCTTCCCATTGCTCAAGCGGCACCGCCGCGCGTATTCAGATCTACCGTCTCGAACGGCCCGATCACCGACCACCGCGGGCCGAGGCCGTCCCGCATGACGGTGTCTATGTCCTCGGCGCTCGCGACGCTGTCGCACACGAGGCAATATGCTTTGCGCAGCACGGCGCCCTGCAACCGGTTGAAGACGAAACCCTCGATTTCCTTCGATACCAGCACGGGTTGCAGGCCAGCATCGCGGAAAAGTTGCAGCGTGCGTTCAGTGACTTCCGGCGCGGTAAAAAGCGCGGGCACGATCTCGATAACGGGAATCAGGTACGGTGGATTGCCCGGGTGCGCAATCAGGCAACGATACCGTCCTGGCAGGTCATCAACAAAGCTCGATGCCGTCAACGCAGAGGAAGCACTCGCGAAGATCGCCACCGCGGGCGCGTCGGCATCGAATTGCGCAAACAACGCACGCTTGATGTCCACCCGCTCGGGTGCGCACTCCTGCACGAGATCAGCGTCGGCAACGGCTGCTTCTACTGAGGCCGCTATCTGCACGCGCGCTACCACGGCCTCCGCCGTCTCGTCGAGCAAACCGAAGCGCACCAGTTCATTCAGGCGCTGCGCGATCTCTCCAGGGGCGGCATCGCGGCGTGACGCGTCGGGATCGAAAAGACGCACGGGCCATCCCGCGCGCGCAAACACCACAGCAAACGCGACGCCGATACTCCCCGCCCCCACGATCGCCACGCGCCGGATTTCAGCCGTGCTCATCTCAGACTCCCGCTACGCCGACCGTCATGCCACCACACACATACAGCATCTGGCCGGTGACAAAACCGCTGCGGGCATCGAGGAAATAGGACACGGCATGCGCGATATCTTCCGGCGTGCCCACGCGTTTCACCGGCACGTTTTCTATGATCGCCCGCGTACGCGGGCTGTCCGGCGGATTCGCACGTTCGAAGAGTTCGGTGCGGATCGGGCCCGGGCCGACCGCGTTCGCCGTGATGCCGTGACGGCCGAGTTCGAGCGCCCATACCCGGGTTATGCCGATCAACGCGGCCTTGGTCGCCGAGTACGCAGTACGTAGTTCCTTGCCCAGCGCCGCGCGCGAAGACATGTTCACGATCCGGCCGAAACCCGCAGACTGCATGCCCGGCAACAGCGCCTGCATGCACTGCATCGCGCAACGCACGTTCAGTGACCACGCAAGCTCGAGTTCTTCCAGACTCTGCTCGGCTGCGTCCGCCGGCACCACCACGCCGACATTGTTGATCAGCCGCGTGATCGGGCCGCCCGCAAGCGCCTGATCGAGCGCTTTCGCCGTTAATTCGGCATCCGAAATATCGGCGATCAATCCATTGCCAACCTGGTCGATCACCACGGCTTCAAAGCTATCCGCTTCACAGCGCTCGGCGCAGGCCGCACCGATTCCCGCCGCACCGCCAGTAATCAAAACTCGTTCTCGTGTCATGTCGTGTACTTTAGCAGGCTGTTGAAAAGTGCCCCGTCATGACGACCGAAGCAGTGCTCAAGAGGTTTGCACATGCAATTTGCTGCTGAATTGCGGATTCGCCGAGCGGTTTTGGCAGGCAGTGCGCAGACACGCCAGCCCGGCGC
>LGTG01000119.1 GCA_001190015.1 Candidatus Burkholderia crenata | reverse complement strand
GTGTACGGACCCGTACGCACGGTGGTGTGGGAGGGGTCGAGCCGCGAGGCCTGCCCATATTATTACAAATAAATTTATTAAGCAAACGATTTGCTTTCGGTATCGAAAGGCACCACGCAAAGGCTTGGCGCTGCTTTTCGTGACTGGCATAACCGGCCCGGTTTGCTTGGGGCACATGCTGCACCGCCGCGGTTATGTGCCTGGCGCCAATAACGAAAGAGGATCGAAGCGTGACTTTGTGGTTTCTAATTTTTCTAAGCGTACTCCAGGGTGTGACTGAATTGTTCCCGGTCAGCAGCCTTGGACATACGCTCCTGGTGCTCGGCCTGATCGGGATGCACATTGATATACACGCGCCGCAGTTGTTGCCGTTCCCGGTCGCGTTGCACCTGGGTACGGCGCTCGCACTGCTGTGGTACTTCCGCAAGGTGGTGGATTGCGCTGATCAAGGGGTTCATCGGCTCACTGGGCGGCCGCAAGAACGCTGATGGCCACATGGATGTGGGCGCTGATCATCGGTACGATTCCGACGGGTATCGTCGGGTTGGTGCTTGAAAAGCGGCTGGAGGCGTTGTTCCACGATCTGCGCATCGCCGCGGCTGCGATGATGGTGAACGGTGTGCTACTGTGGTTTGGCGACCGGCTGACGCGTGCGCGTGCTGAGCGTGCGCCCGAGGATCTCACGTTCAGGCAGGCGTTCCTCGTGAACCTTGCGCAGATTGGCGCGCTGATTCCGGGCTTTTCGTGCAGCGGCCTGACGATTATTGCGGGCGTTGGCGCCGGGATGAGTTCCGAGAAAGCGGTGGAGTTTTCGTTCCTGCTGGGTACGCCGATCATCTTCGCGGCAGGCGTGCTTGAGTTGCCGAAGCTGTTCCACGCACCCGATCAACTGTTCGATGCCGTTCTCGGTGGCGTGCTGACGGGAATCGCGGTGTATTTAAGCGTGCGTTTCCTGATGCGTTACTTCGAAGGCCGCGGCCGGCTGGCGGCTTTCGGCTTGTATTGCGTGGTCGCTGGCGCGTTCTGTCTTGGCTGGTTCATGTTGCATCCGCAACCGGTTTAAACCGCATTGAAGCGTGTGAGGTCTCGGGATGAGGCCTCGCATCCTTTAGATGAGGTAAAATCCTAGATTACCTGCGACGCGGCAGTAGCTCAGCTGGATAGAGCATCGGCCTTCTAAGCCGAGGGGCGGGGGTTCGAGTCCCTCCTGCCGTGCCAGACCCTCGGGTTCATCTCAACGTCTCCGGCGTGTGCCTGACCGAACCCGACATCTCTCGAATAGACGTTCTGCCTATCGTGCTGTCAGCGCGTCCTGGTCCCGCCACACGTTGTCCTTCACCGTCACCGCCTTCCGAATCAGCTTCGCGCGATAGAACATATCGGCAACGTTTTGCTGGGTCGCGACAATCTTTTCGTCGATCGGCGTAGCGCCATACACGCGTCGTACCCAGGTTTCCACAAGCCCCGCATCAAGCCCGATTTTCGGCGCGAGCAACGCCGCCATGTTTGCGGGGTGCTGCGTGACCCATGCGCCAACTGCTCGATCACGGCAAGCACCGCCTGAGGATTTTGCGTGGCGAAACTGCGCTTGCCCTCGTAGAAATTGAACGGCTTCGGCAAGCCCGAGTAGTCCGCAAGCGTGCTCACGCTCAACAGGCGAATTCAACCGGTCGTTGCAACCTCTCGAAATTTGGAGGTGTTAAATGGGGTGACCGCGGGG
>LGTG01000118.1 GCA_001190015.1 Candidatus Burkholderia crenata | reverse complement strand
GTCCTGAGTCCAG
Organism: Candidatus Burkholderia crenata; assembly: GCA_001190015.1. GTDB lineage: Bacteria > Pseudomonadota > Gammaproteobacteria > Burkholderiales > Burkholderiaceae > Caballeronia > Caballeronia crenata. Next base: position 1,833 of record LGTG01000118.1, on the reverse strand, counting down.
GACACCCGGCAGGCCTCCCGAGGTAAACTCAACCGCCTTTACCGCACACCTGCTGGATTTACCACCCCAGCCCTTGATGGTTATGGACTTCGCGATCCATTGCTCGCTCGTCCGCCTGGGTAGGCCTCACATCCGATTTCTGTTCGTCAGGTCGCGGCTTTGTTACACGCTTCCTTCAGACCACGCCTCGCGACAACGCCCTTGCGTTTCGCTAGTCCTTCACCACCATCAAGTTGGACAGGGGATACACCCCCAAGCTGTTGCGCATGCTCGGCGCACAACGCGAACGCACGGTGGCGCGCGTAGTCACGGCAAACAGCCAGGACGGATCAATACGGACGAACTTCAGGAAACGATGGGCGGCGCGCGGAGAGGCGGCGTTGAACGACTTGACGTGAACGACTTTGCGCAACCGGCGCGGCGGCCAGGCGCGTGACGCGTTCGACTCGCAGCAGCGCGGCAGGCGGCGCCGATGCCAGCGGCACATTGTGGCGCAAACAAGCCGCAATACGAACGGGCGTCGAACGAATCGGCGCCGGCCATGTGATGGCCGGCTTGTTCGTGACTTTCCATCGCCGCATGCGGCGTGGAAGAAAGCACGGATGGAACAATCTGCGCGAAGGCATCGGCGGAACAGATCGCCGCTTGCGGATCGACACCCTGCTGACGCGACGCCAGCGTCTGGCAATCACCGACGCGGCAATAGCGCCAGCCACATGGCTGCCATGCCGAGCTTATGCAATGAGGCGATTGCGCGAGGTGCGATTCATCGGGGTAACAGATGGACAAACAAGAATGAGAGGCGATTGTAAACACGTCGTTCGTGCCACGCAATGCGGTTCGGGGTATCAGGCGGCAGTTTCAGCTTATAATGGTCGAATCGACGGATTGACGACGGATGTTCGATGTTTTGGCTTTGTCCGCATCCGGCGAGTTCTGCCAGCCCTCCCGGTGAGCCCGTCCACGTGCATATTGCGCATGGAGACATTGGGCATCGATTTGGTTAAAATGGGGGGGGGTTTGGTGCAATGCATACCCCTGCGGCGCCGGGAAATCCCCTGCGCGGTAGGTGGTACGAGGTGGTTGGGTTGGGCACGGATTGCATGTTTCCCCTCCCTCCCCAACCCGCTTTAAACTAGCCGCATAAACGCGCGTGAGTGGCGAAATTGGTAGACGCACCAGGTTTAGGTCCTGACGGCAGCGATGTCGTGTCGGTTCGAGTCCGACCTCACGCACCAAGCTGAAAACGAAGCCTCGCTGAAAACAGCGAGGCTTCGTCATTGTGCGCCGAGCATGCGCAACAGCTTGGGGGTGTAAGTTCCCTGTCCAACCCGATGGTGGTGAAGGACTAGCGAAACGCAAGGGCGTCGTCGCGAGGCGGGGTCTGAAGGAAGCGTGTAGCAAAGCCGCGACCTGACGAACAGAAATGGATGTGAGGCCTACCCAGGCGGACGAGCGAGCAATGGATCCCGAAGTCCATAACCATCAAGGGCTGGGGTAATAAATCCGGCAGGTGTGCGGTAAAGGCGGTTGAGCTTACCTCGGGAGGCCTGCCGGGTGTCCTATAGACTCAGGACTGAGCGGTTCGCAAGGACCGCTGAGCGCCAGACAGGAGTTAGCAGCGGGCATATTAGGGCGGCGACGCCTGAAGGCCCAAACGGAAAGGAGCGGCGAGTAAGCCGGAGAACTCGACATGGGAGCGCAGCAGAAAACGCATCGCGTCCTTGGCGCTGGAGGTGTTAGCGGCTGTGCAAATCCGACATTAAACGGCGGCGTTGGGTTAGCGAAGTGACCAGGGGCCGTTGCTGCTAGCCCGTGGTTGTCGGCCTGCTC
>LGTG01000117.1 GCA_001190015.1 Candidatus Burkholderia crenata | reverse complement strand
CGGTTACGTGCCCGCTTGCCCTGATCGGCACCGCCTTCTATCCGGTTCTTGTACATCGGCTCACGGTTTCGCTCCACGCTTCCTCCCCACGCTCGGTCACCCTCACGCAGTTGCGCTTCACTTCGTTCGCTGTGGTCAACTCACGGGAAGACTTACACCTCCAAGATTGCGCCCATGCTGGGCGCACACGAGACAAAGACCGTTCCGGCATCCGTTGGAACGGTCTTTTTTTACACGGCTCACTCGTCATACCCGAGTGGCGATTGATAGGACACTTCCGGGACCGGCGTTGCGCCAACGAACAAACGCGCTCGAACTAGCCTCCGCAACAAAACCCATTTCGCGAAGAAGTCCCGAGCGTCGAGTCCACGACTATCGCGGAAATGCGTTTTCGACGATTGACCGCCCTGCCGTCTTCCCGACTAACCCGGTTAGCCACGCCTTCCGCGTGGATCGCGGTCCCCGAAGCCCTGCCTTCCACTCCATCAGCGCTACTGAGCGAACAAACTCAATGCGCGAAACGCAGAAAAGCTCAAGTCAAGGTCACTCACCTCATTGTCAGGTCAAAACAACGCCGTCGGTAAATTCATGCGGGAGCAACCAAAATTATCCCGATGCAATGCGGCGCCACGGCACGAAACACACTTCAGATTTGTCTCATCACGTCTCGTATTCCCGCTCGCGCTTAAGAAGCATCTCAACCCATGACCACAGACATTTATTTGAGACTCGTCCTGATAAAGCTGCGCTGAGCGGAAATTAATTCACCAAAACGCCCCCAAAGCGAAACACAGCCGCAGATTTTGTGCGTAATGCCTATGCCATTCGGTCAGGGCGCAATTTCGGCCGCGATTGGTCATTATTCCGCCCGGAAGCGGGCATCGTGCCGAAGCCATATAACAAAACGAGACACGCATGAAATTCACCATAGTCAACTCCGAAGCCGAACGCCACGAAGGTTTGAAAGCGCTTTTACGGCATATTGACCGGCGCACGCGCTTCAACGAGGCGAAAGACTGGCGGCAAGCCGCAAGCGCAGTCCTGAGGCTCGACCCGGACATGATCGTGATCGACTGGCACGACGCCATGCGCATGGCCGGCCGATCTGCGCACGCTGCTGAACGCCTTCCCGAAGATCCCTGCGGCGATCATCGTGGACGAAGCATCAACTGCGCAGGTCCGCCTGCTTCTCAGTGCCGGGGTGCTCGGCGTGGTGCCGCGCAATCTCGACCCCACACGATTGTCCGAGCGCTAGAAATGGTTCTGCTGGGTGGACATTATGTCCCTGCGTGTGCGCCCAATCCCGATCTTGAACCCCTGCCGCGTCGCGACGCCGCACCGAAAGAATTCCGAAAGGGCTCAAAACGGTTCAACAAGCTGTCATTGCGCCAGCAACAGATCATGCGGTGCGTGCATATGGGCAGCACCAACAAGATCATTGCTAAGACGCTCGGGATCAGTGAAGGCACGGTGAAAATCCACTTGGGCAACATCTTTCAGCAACTCGGTGCACCGAATCGCGCCGCCACCGTTACTATTTATAATGGCTGGCTATAACGGCTGGCAGAATGGTTACCTCGAAGTCCTGAAGCGCGAAGCCGAACCGACGCGTCGCCTCGACCCGCGCTCGGCGATGCCGGCCCTGTGCCGCTTCGCGCGACCGCTTTGCTGACCTACGGGCCGCAGCCGGAAATAGACGAACACTTCTTAGGTTCAAGCAGTCATTGCAATACCATCATTTAGGTTGCGAATATTAACTCTTCAAATGCCTCGATTGGAAAACACCAGCCAAGGCATTTGAAGAGTTAATATTCGCAACCTAAATGATGGTATTGCAATGACTGCTTGAACCTAAACTCTGCCGGACTACTCCTGGAAATCGTGCTTGCCAATGGCGAGCTTATTATCCCGGCAGGATTCATGCTGGCGGCCGCCCTGCTGGTCGCGGGCGAAGCCTTATTCACGGGTGTGTTCACCATCCTGATCACCGTCTACCGGCCTACCTGGATCACTACGTTCGACGTGCGGCGTTATCGGCTTGATCGTGGGCCGCGCGTCTGAACGCTGCATCAATTCCAACCCTCACCCGCATCACAATCCATCGCGGAACCTATATTGTGGCTTGTGGCTGGCCGTCATTGGCAGTCGATCAAAGAATTTAATATAAGATGGAACTCCTGTTCACTGTCGGGCATCTTACGTGCCTGTTGTCTCTTTAGTGCAGAACCCGATGGATAGTATTCAGGTACCGTGTCGACTGCTTCGGCTGGTCGGCCGGCTGGCGGCAATTGCATCAATGGCAACAGCTGCGTCGGCCGCATGCAGCGCTACCGCATTCGCCGATACGCTCGACGAACGCAACGAGCTCGTCAATCACTTCGTCACCGACTTCAACGCCAATCCCCTCGTGGCCGACTGTGCCGCACACGGGAGTTTCGTAGCAAGTACCTCGACGGCGTTCGACCATGTGGAGTTTCCGGCCAGTTCCTTCGATTCCGCTCATGGCAGCATCGTCCCGTGGAACTACGCTTTCGACGACCGCAAGCAACGCACCAAGGTCGACAACGTCGTGACGGTCGAAGGCCTTGGGATCACGAAGGACGGTGACTCCAGCCCTACCACGCTGAAGTTCCGCTGTGGCTACGTGGGCAGCCAGATGCTGGCATTCGGCTGGAATGATCCCGTGCCGTCAGCCAGGCCGCGCGCTAAACCCCGCTCAGGCCAGGGCGTAAAAGGCCGGCATGGCGCGGTCAAGGGCAAAGGCAAGACGAGCTCGAAATCAAAATCAGCCGGCGACAAGACGACGAAAAAATCGGCAAGCAAAAAGAAGCACTGAGCCGCCGTATCGCGTACGAACCGAGCATGAACGTCAAGAAAAAAGGTCCGTGATCGCCAGTCAGCAATCACGCCCTTTTGATGCAGGCCCTTCGGAACACACGCGCGTCGCATGCGTTCAGTTGCGCTCAGCGGCGCTCACTCCACTCCGCTCGTCCGGCAAATTCGCGTTGTCCTTGAACGGCATCCCGAGCGCCAGCGACAAACAGCCGAACTCATTGCCAACATACTTCGACGCCAGTCTCAACGCGTACGTCTGGTACTTGCTCGCTTCATAGCCGTGCACGTCCTGGAAATCCGGGCTCGCCTGCTTGAAGCATTCGATGAACGCCTTCTGTTCCTGCGCTTGCTTTTCGGTGAAACCAGGCAGCATCTCCGAGCCGGCCACGAACACGTAAGGCAACGCTTCGTCGCCGTGGATATCGAAGAAAAGATCGCAACCCAACGCATGAATGGCGTTGCGCACGGCAAGTACTTCAGGACTGCGCGCAGCGTCAGGTTCCATCCATTCGCGATTCAGGTTCGCGCCCGCGGCGTTCGTGCGCAGGTTGCCGAGCACACTGCCATCGGGATTCATGTTGGGCACGATATGGAACACCGCGTGATCAAAGATCAGTCGCGCGACAGGGTCACCCGCCCAGTCGCCCCAGCCCGCCAGCCGTTTGATCAGTCTTTCGACAAACCATTCTTCGGCCATGGTCTCGCCGGGATGCTGACGCGCGATGATCCACACATTCTTCTTCGGCTTTACCGAGCGCTCGGTCTCTTCGGTCAACCCGAGCGACACCAGCGACACGGGTCGGCCTTGCACCGTCCGGCCTATTTCGGTCAACGTTGCGTGCGGCATCTGCTGCACGGCACCGAGGAAGACCGCATGGCGCTCTTCGCTATACGGCTCGAAATAGGCGTAATACACGGCGGCGTCGAAATCGGGCGTGTGCTCAATGGTCAGTACACGGCCGTCATACCGCGTTGGCACGCGGAACCCAGTTGATCCGGTCGTAGCTCGCCGCCACCGCCCGATACTCGCGCCAGCCGTCGGCGAACGCGCAGTCAGCGGCGTTCTCGGAAGTCATTGTGAGCGGCTCGTCGCGTACGCCTGAGACGAGGAAGTAAAACCATTGCGCGAAGTCGACATGGCTGTCCGGACGCACACGCAGGCAAATGGCCGCGAGATCCTCGGCAGACACTACGTCGATCACGCCCGCATCGAATTGACTCGTGATTGAAATACTCATGACGCTTCCTTAATCAATGCATAAGCGCTGCGCTTAAAGACCCAGCTGCCGGCGATACACATAACTCGTCTCAGTCGATGCCTTTTTATCGAAGGCATAACCTTCGCTGTCGAAAGCCTGCAGGCCTTCCGGCTCGTCAATCCGATGCTGCACCGCAAATCGTGCCATCAGGCCACGCACGCGTTTCGCGTGAAAGCTGATGATCTTGTACTGGCCATTCTTCCAGTCCTGGAAGACCGGCGATATCACCGGTGCGTCCAGGCGCTTCGGCTGCACCGACTTGAAATACTCGTTGGACGCACAGTTCACCAGTACGCGTGCGCCCTTCTGCTTTTTCATCTGCGCATTCAGGGCAGCCGTGATGCGATCGCCCCAAAACGCATACAAATCCTTGCCGCGCGTGTTGGCGAACTTCGTGCCCATTTCCAACCGATACGGTTGCAACAGATCCAGCGGCCGCAGCAATCCGTAAAGCCCGGACAACACGCGCACATGATTCTGAGCGTAGTCAAGATCCGTGGCGGGCAGTGACTTTGCGTCAAAACCCTCGTAGACGTCGCCGTTGAACACCAGCATGGCCTGCTTGGAATTACGCGTGCCAAAGGTCGGCGACCAGTCCGCATAGCGCTGGAAATTGAGTCGCGCGAGCGGATCGGAGATATGCATGAGGCTGCCGATTTCCTGTGGCGAGAGCTTGCGCAAGCCATCGATCAATTCAGCGGAATCGGCGGCGAATTCAGGCAACGTGTGCTTGATGACGTGAGGCGGGGTCTCGTAGTCGAGCGATTTGGCCGGCGATAGAACGATTATCATAGGGGCTCGCCGGCATGCTGCCAACGATGAAGACGGAAACCGGCGATTGTATCGAATAAAAAAATCCCCCGTGCTGGATTCGAATGTCTGGATCGATATCCTGGTGTTCGATGACCCCGTCACACGTCCAATCCGCGCCGCGCTCGAAGCCGGTACGCTGGAAGCGCTGATCGATTCGCGCTGCCTCAAAGAACTGACGTATGTGCTGGACTATCCGCAATTCGTGCGCTTCGCAGTGAAGGCGAATTCAACCGGTCGTTGCAACATCTCGAAATTTGGAGGTGTTAAATGGTGGGGCGACCGCGGAGCTGGAGCTCGCAACAGACCGGGAGGCCAATGATTCCATCGCCGGGCAGGCCAGATGTCAATCAGTTTGAGACGAAGCAAGCGTTCTGGAAATTTCTTG
>LGTG01000116.1 GCA_001190015.1 Candidatus Burkholderia crenata | reverse complement strand
GCACCGTACGGCGCCGGGCTGGCGTGCCTGCGCACTGCCTGCCAAAACCACTCGGCGAACCCGCAATTCAGCAGCAAATTGCATGTGCAAACCTCTTGAACACTGCTTCGGTCGTCATCGGGGCGCTTTTCAACAGCCTGCTAAGGGTTTTGAGCGTGGAGGTGGCAGATTGCTGGCCGAGCTTTTGGCGCTCAACTATCTGGATTTCTGGTGTGACGAATGACATGACGTGCTTTGAGGGAATAGTCGCTATAATTTGAGCGGCCGCTCAAAATGCAAGCTGAGCTGATCCGTTCACGGTTTAAAAGGAATCGAACATGTCGCGGTCGTCCCCCGAACGCAAAGGTCAGATCATTGCGGCCGCCCTTGAGTTGTTTCGCCGAAAAGGTTTCGCGGACGTTTCGACGCGCGATCTCGCTGAGCACGCGGGGCTGTCGCGCAGTCATATCTATCACTACTTTGGCGACTGGAATGAGTTGCGCCGGGAGGTGTTCGTGCACTTTGCCGACGAGCAGCTCGAAGAAACCGACGCGTATCTGGCCAGTAAACCGCCGGTCGAAGCGTTGCCCGGTTTTATCCGCGACTGCTTGCCGTGGGGGCTGTGACTGGACCTGGGACGAGGCCATGCACGACACAGAACTGGCGCAGGCTTATTTAAGCGAGATCGGTCGCTGGCAAGCCATGCTTCGCGGAATTATTGAACAGGGAGTGGAGGCGAAGGTGTTTCGCTGTGCATCGCCGGAACGAGCGGCCCGGCAAATTTTCGCGCTGGCGATGGGTTACGCGGGAGGTCTTGGAAGTAGCGGAGATAGTGTTGGGGTTCGAGGCTCAAGGCTCTTGATCGATAAGCAATCTTGAGCCGAACGGCAGCCGCAAAACAGGCCTGTCGTTCGGCGTATGAAGCGCCGGTGCTTAACTTACTGAATTGCGCGCTGCAAACCGTTCAGTTCGCCGTTCAGCGTGTGTTGCTCTTCACCCAAACCACCCCCATGCTGGGAAGCCATGGCGCGCGCTTCCTGACGCACTACATCCAGACGATGATGGAACGCATCGCCTTGTGGCGGCGGGTAGAAACTCTGGCTCACGCGCTGATCGACGTGATGCCACAGCGCATTGATGCGGCCATTGACCTGATCTATCCGATGCACCGCTTCCATATGCGGATCGGGGCACGCCGGTGCTTCCTGGACGACATCGACCTGGCGCGTCGGCTGGACGACACACGCCGCGAGCGCCACGCCAATCAGTGCGCGGGCAAAACTTGCATTAAGCGTCAGCATTGAATTTCCCCTCTTTTGGTTTTTAAGATAAAACGACTGGAGAAAGGACGGCCCACGCACGCCCCCGGCTGACGCCGACACTGTGCGCAAATGTAACGCTCTGTGTGTTCGAAAGTATCGCGTGGGCCGTTTGTTATCACAGAGGCGCGAAATCCAGGCGGCGTCCTTCTGCGTTGCTGCGAATGGCGATGTCGATGATGGTCATGACATCGATGGCATCTTGGGACGTGACCGGGAACGGCTTGCCCTCAAGCACCGATGCCGCCAGCGCACGATAAAACGCGCCGTCGCGGGTCGCGAATTCCTGGCACAGGTCGTGGTCGCCGTCGACTTCGCGCAGCAGGCCGGGAGAATTGCGGCCGAACTCCGGGTTCCCCGGGCGCAAGTCCGCTTTGAGTTGGTCTTCCTGAACGTCCAGACCCGTTTTCACATAGTTGCCGCGCGTGCCGTGAATGGCGAAGCGCGGCGGTTCCAGCGCGGCGAGCGCGGTGGCGTGCAGCACGACTTCCTTGTCCTCATAGCCGAGCAGCAGATGAACGTAGTCCGGCGCGCTCGCGTGATCGCGGTGCGCCTTTACGCTGGCGAAAATGGTCTGCGGGTGGCCGAAGAGCGCCAGCGTTGCGGCACTTTCGGCCGGAAACGGTCGAAATGCGATTCGTAGTGCGTGACGCGCCCAAGCCGGCCGCTTTCGATCAACGCGCGCACCGTCATGAAATCGCCATCCCAGCGGCGGTTGTGGAACGGCGCGAACAGGAGTCCGCGCTTTTCGGCCAACTCGGCGAGGGTTTTTGTATCGGCGCCGGAGAGGTTAACGGGCTTGTCGACCACCACGTTCCTGCCCGCTTCCAGCGCTTTTCTTGCGAGATCGAAGTGAGTGTCTTTGGGCGTGGCTCTATGACGATGCAATCGAGTTCGTCGAGGGCAAGCAGGGCATCGAAATCTTCGACGATCGTCGCGTTCGAGTAGTCTGCCTGCACCCGCTCGGGCTTGCCCGTGGCAATGGCGGAAACTGCTGCGCGGCCACAATGTTCTATTACCAGCGCGTGAAACGTTTCGCCAGCGAAGCCATATTCCATCAGGCCTATTTTTAGAAGTGCTGTCATGCGGGCATCCTGTTGTTTTGGCGATGCCGGTATTGTGGCATGGGCCGAAAGGGCCAGAACCATCGCTTTCGAGCGATGGATTCTTCCGTGCTAGCATCGCGCTCTCGAAATTGCGCCCGCTTCAGGAAGGCGCAATTTTGCTCACCATCTTGCTCACCACAGCGCATTTCCGGCAGCCGAAACATCCGCCCGATTTACGCATCTCAAAGTGTCCGAACGATGTCCGCAGCAGGTATGAACGCCGCGCAATCCGAAGCGGTGCGCTATCTCGGTGGCCCATGTCTTGTGCTTGCCGGCGCCGGCAGCGGCAAGACGCGCGTGATCACCCAGAAGATTGCCCATCTGATCGAAGGCAAAGGTTTCGAGCCGAAGCACATTGTCGCGCTGACCTTCACGAACAAGGCCGCGCTCGAAATGCGCGAGCGCACGGCCAAGCTGCTCGAAGGCAAGACACTTACCACGCCCGGCAAGGAAGGACGCCGGGTGCCGGTGAACCAATTGACCATTTCGACGTTTCATTCGCTTGGCGTGCAGATCATGCGGCAGGAGGCGGAGCACGTCGGCCTGAAACCGCATTTCCCGATTATGGATTCCAGCGATTGTTTCGGCCTCGTCCAGGAACAGCTTGAAACCACCGACAAGGGCTTGATCCGCAAGGTCCAGTCGATTATTTCACTGTGGAAAAACGGCATGATGTCGCCGGATCAGGCGTCGGCGAGCGCGTCGAACGAGGACGAGATGTTGGCGGCCATTTTCTTTCGCAGCTATGTGGCGACGCTGCATGCGTATCAGGCGCTCGATTTCGACGATCTGATTCTGAAGCCCGCACAGCTTTTCGCTGAGAACGAGCAAGTTCGCGAAAAGTGGCAGAATCGGCTGCGTTATCTGCTGATCGACGAGTATCAGGACACGAACACCTGCCAGTACGAGCTGCTGAAACTGCTGGCCGGTTCGCGTGCGGCGTTCACGGCCGTGGGCGATGACGACCAGGCCATCTACGGCTGGCGCGGCGCGACGCTGGAGAATCTGGCGCAGTTGGGCAAGGACTTTCCGAAGCTGCATGTGGTGAAGCTCGAGCAGAACTACCGGTCGACCGTGCGTATCCTGACGGCCGCCAACAACGTCATTGCAAACAACCCGAAGCTGTTCGAGAAGAAGCTGTGGTCTGAACACGGCATGGGCGACTCCATTACCGTGACTGCTTGCAACGATGAAGAGCACGAAGCGGAATCGGTCGTGTTCCGGCTCTCGGCGCATAAGTTCGAGCGGCGCGCGGCGTTTCGCGATTACGCCATTTTGTATCGTGGGAATTTTCAGGCGCGGATCTTCGAGCAGGTCTTGCGGCGGGAACGGATTCCGTACGTGCTGTCAGGCGGCCAATCGTTCTTCGACAAAGCCGAGATCAAGGACATCGTCTCGTATTTGCGGCTGATAGCGAATCCCGACGACGATCCCGCGTTCATCCGCGCGATCACCACGCCGCGGCGGGGCGTCGGCAATACCACACTCGAAGCGCTGGGTTCGTTCGCGGGGCAGGCGAAGGTGTCGTTGTTCGAAGCCGTGTTCATGGACGGCATTGAAGCGCGGTTGTCGGCGCGGCAGGTTGAGCCGTTGCGTGCATTTTGCGAATGGATGCAGCGCCTGTCCGAGCGGGCGGGGCGCGATCTGGCCACGACCGTGCTCGACGACATGATGGAAGCGATCCATTACGAGGCCTATCTCTACGATGCCCATGACGAACGTCAGGCGCAGTCGAAGTGGCAAAACGTGCTTGAATTCTGCGAGTGGCTGAAAAAAAGAGCACGAAGCCGAAGGCGGAGCCGTCCTCGGATTCCGAGGCCACGGGTTATGACAACGCCGATGGTTTCGGCGATGAAGGCAAGAACCTGCTCGGCCTGATCCAGACCGTTGCGCTGATGTCCATGCTCGAAGGCAAGGACGAGAATCCCGATGCCGTAAGGCTGACGACGGTGCATGCGTCGAAGGGACTGGAATATCCGCACGTGTTTTTGGTCGGTGTGGAGGAAGGGATCATGCCGCACCGTGGCAATCCGGATGCGGACGCGGACGTGCCGGTCGACACCGGCCGGATCGAGGAAGAGCGGCGGCTGATGTACGTGGCGATCACGCGGGCCCAGCGCAGCCTTCATCTGAACTGGTGCAAGAAGCGCAAGCGGGCGCGCGAGACGGTAGTGTGCGAGCCGTCGCGGTTTATCCCGGAAATGCTTCTCGACGATGCACCGCCGCCGACCGAGGAAGAAGCGCCGATGTCGCCGAAGGACCGGATGGCGCGGCTGAAAGAGTTGCTGCAGAAACCGGCTTGATTGCTTCGATCGGCCTTGGCTGCATTAAAAAACCCTGCGTTTTGCGCAGGGTTTTTTATTTGCGGTGCCCTGATGGAGAGCGGCTATTATTTGACGGCTGCAACCATGTAATCGACGGCGGCTTTCACGTCGGCATCGGATGCGTTCGATCCGCCCTTGGGCGGCATTGCGCCCTTGCCGTGCAGCGCGTAGTTGTAGACGGTGTCTATTGGTTCTTTCAGGCGCGGGGCCCAGGCGTCCTTGTCGCCATATTTCGGCGCATTGAGCACGCCGGCCGCGTGACAGGCCTGGCAGACCTGCGTGTAAAGCGCCTTGCCAGCTTGCGATGCGCCCGCGCTTTCGGTGCCTGCCGCGGCACCCGGGCTTGCTTGCGGCACGTTTGCCAACGTGGCGGCGGCCTGGGTGTTGTCGGTCGAGGCCGCTCCTGCTGCGGCTCCGCTCGCCGGAGCTGCCGCCGATGCGCCCGCTGCAGTGCCCGGTGTCGGTTGCGCGGGTTCGGCGAATTTTGCGCCGCCGTCGTTAGCCATATAGACGACTGCGCGGGCGATTTCGAAGTCGCTATAGTCGTCGGGGCTGGTGCCACCGCGCGCGGGCATGGCGCCTTTGCCGTTGAGCGCGTTGTGAAGCAGGGTGCCGTAGCCTTCCGCAATGCGGGGCGCCCAGTCGACGGCATTGCCGAACTTGGGTGCACCCGCTCCGGCCGTGTGGCAGGTCGTGCAGACGGCTTTGAAGACTTCTTCGCCGGTTTTGTACACATGGGGGGCGTTGGCGTCGCGTATGTCGACCTGTGCGACCGGGGCTATGCGCGCGGCTACGGCTGCTTTGGAGAGGGAATCGGTACCGGCGCCGGTGCGCGTCGTGTTGTTGACGTAGACGGCCAGCAGGACGATCACGACGATAGGGACGGCGAACCCGGCGACTATTGCCGCAATGAGTTGGCCTGGCGTTTTGATCGGTACTCCGTGGGGTGCTTCACTCATGCTCGTCTCCCTTTTATTTGTGAGTCGGTTCAGCAACAGCGTGACAGCAACAACGACTTTATGGGGCGTTCGTGATCGTTTTCACCAGCACGGTCGATTATAGACGGAACGTTTACGTGGCGGCGTGCCCGGAAAGGCCTGTCGCAGCGCGTGTTAACCCGAATTTCGGTGCTGTGAGCGATGGCGTTAGCGGCGCTGGTTGTAAGTTGGCCTGGTCCTTGCGGTGGACGGATCGGCGGAAAACAGGTATTGTTCCGACCTAGTAGCGGCCCTGCTTCCATTGTTTTGTATATGGAACGCGGGACCCTCGGTCATACGCGCCCGTAGCTCAATGGATAGAGTACTGCCCTCCGAAGGCAGGGGTTGCTGGTTCGATCCCAGCCGGGCACACCAAGATTTAGCAAGGGTTCCGAGGGTTTCAGCCGGTTCCCGTACTTCCCCCGATTACATCTGAATTGCTTCCGATTTCAGCTTTGGCTGGCTTTAGTCGAGTTACGCGGATGCGTGTTCGATATGTGGCGCAATGCCGAAATGATTGGTTTGGCGGTATCTGCGCGCAATAAATAAATGGCCCGACCGTGTCGTAGGCTACGTGAGCAGTTTGCGCCCCACCGGTTGTGCCTGGCGGAAGTCCTGCGCAATTCGCGCGATAAGGACGATGTTAAATTATGCTGATATTGCAGAAACAATGATGTGAGCTTGAAAAGCTGCGACCTGACGAACAGAAATCGGATGTGAGGCCTGCCGGGTGTCCTGGACTCAGACTGAGCGGTTCGCAAAGACCGCTGAGCGCCCGACCTTAGGTTCAAGCAGTCGTTGCAACACCATCATTTAGGTTGCGAATATTAACTCTTCAAACGCCTCGGCTGGTGTCTTCCAATCGAGGGCTTTGCGTGGTCTGCAATTAAGCGCCTTCGCAACTGCGTCGAGTTCTCGCTCGGAGTATCGACTAATGTCGGTGCCTTTTGTGAACGGCGGTCAGAAAGCGACGCCAGATGGCGGCGTCGATCAGAAATGCGAAACGATCTTGTTCTGCAGAACGGTCTTTTGACGACCAGCAGAGGTGCCGATAAGCAGGAGCCCGAAGGGCGAGTGCAGGCGCGCCCGGTGCAGCCCG
>LGTG01000115.1 GCA_001190015.1 Candidatus Burkholderia crenata | reverse complement strand
GTACGGCGCCGGGCTGGCGTGCCTGCGCACTGCCTGCCAAAACCACTCGGCGAACCCGCAATTCAGCAGCAAATTGCATGTGCAAACCTCTTGAACACTGTTTCGGTCGTCATAACGGGGCACTTTTCAACAGCCTGCTAGATACTGTTGGAGGATGACACGTGCGGCTTCGGCGTCGATATCGTCGTAACGGCCCTTTGCATTCATCTTCACGCCGTTGCGCTTCATTTCGGCCTTCGCTTCTACCGATAAATACCGCTCGTCCACCCAGCTCACCGGCATGGGTTTCCATTCGGCAATTAACTGACCGACTACTTCGAAACGATATTCGCGGCTGCGGTTTTGAAGCACCGTCAGCGCCCGCACGTGCCGGGTCAACGTATTGCCGACCGCGACGCCAATGCGTTTCTCGCCGTAATCGAAGGCAAGCAACGTGGCTTCGGTGCGGGCGTCACCCGTTATGCGTGGCCCGCTTCGCCCGAGAGCATGGAAAGCGACACGCCGAAAAGCGACAACGCCGCTTGTAACTTGTCCTCGGCGGGCACGTCGAAGACGATACAGGGATCGGCTTCAACCGTCAGCCAGCCGTTCTTGGCGATTTCCTCTTCCAAGTTGCCCTGCACCCCAGCCGGCGTGGCCGAGCGTAAGCAGGAAACGTGAGGGCCCCTTGCCGCTTGCAACCGCTTCAAGCACGTCTTTCGACGTGGTCATAGCGAGGCCGCCGGGAACGCTCATGGAGGGGCTAGACGTCGCCGTCCGCCGGATCGTGCAGCACGAAGCCGCGTTCCGTCTGCACCGGGCCGCCGAAATAGGCGGGCAAGTGCACGAGCGGCTCGATCTCGAGTTTCAGATCGATACGATTGAAAAGCGATTGGAGGTCGATGTCGGTCGGCCGATTGATCACCAGGCCAAGCGCACCGCGCTCGCTGCGATCGCAAAGGTAGACTACCGTTCCCGAGAACGTGGGATCGGCCATGCTGGGCATGGCGATCAGGAACTGGTTCGTCAAATTGATGCGGTCGGAAGTCTTGGACATAATTCGAACTTAGCAAAGGCACTGCTTGATGGCCGACTTTGATCTGGGGCTAGTCTGGTTTCGATGAGACCTGCGCGTAGCAGACCATGCTGCACTCTATCACGCAGTAACACGCTGTCGCCGGGTGCTGTGCGCCTTCGTTTTCGACAGCG
>LGTG01000114.1 GCA_001190015.1 Candidatus Burkholderia crenata | reverse complement strand
GGTCGTCATGACGGGGCACTTTTCAACAGCCTGCTAGATACTTTTGGAGGATGACACGTGCGGCTTCGGCGTCGATATCGTCGTAACGGCCCTTTGCATTCATCTTCACGCCGTTGCGCTTCATTTCGGCCTTCGCTTCTACCGATAAATACCACTCGTCCACCCAGCTCACCGGCACGCTGAACCGACCGTTCAACTGATTGCCGAAACGCATGGCCAGTGCGGCGTGCCGTCGGGGTGCATGGGCAGGCCGACGATCACCGTCATGGGTTTCCATTCGGCAATTAACTGACCGACTACTTCGAAACGATATTCGCGGCTGCGGTTTTGAAGCACCGTCAGCGCCCGCACGTGCCGGGTCAACGTATTGCCGACCGCGACGTCAATGCGTTTCTCGCCGTAATCGAAGGCAAGCAGCGTGGCCTCGGTGCGGGCGTCACCCGTCATGCGTGGCCCGCTTCGCCCGAGAGCATGAGCGACACGCCGAGAAGCGACAACGCCGCTTGTAACTTGTCCTCGGCGGGCACGTCGAAGACGATACAGGGATCGGCTTCAACCGTCAGCCAGCCGTTCTTGGCGATTTCCTCTTCCAAGTTGCCCTGCACCCCAGCCGGCGTGGCCGAGCGTAAGCAGGAAACGTGAGGGCCCCTTGCCGCTTGCAACCGCTTCGAGCACGTCTTTCGACGTGGTCATGGCGAGGCCGCCGGATCGTGCAGCACGAAGCCGCGTTCCGTCTGCACCGGGCTGCCGAAATAGGCGGGCAAGTGCACGAGCGGCTCGATCTCGAGTTTCAGATCGATACGATTGAAAAGCGATTGGAGGTCGATGTCGGTCGGCCGATTGATCACCAGGCCAGCGCACCGCGCTCGCTGTGATCGCAAAGGTAGACTACCGTTCCCGAGAACGTGGGATCGGCCATGCTGGGCATGGCGATCAGGAACTGGTTCGTCAAATTGATGCGGTCGGAAGTCTTGGACATAATTCGAACTTAGCAAAGGCACTGCTTGATGGCCGACTTTGATCTGGGGCTAGTCTGGTTTCGACAAGACCTGCGCGTAGCAAACCATGCTGCACTCTATCACGCAGTAACATGCTGTCGCCGGGTGCTGTGCGCCTTCGTTTTCGACAGCG
>LGTG01000113.1 GCA_001190015.1 Candidatus Burkholderia crenata | reverse complement strand
ACAGAGGTTCTTGCATCTCATCCAATCCGCGCATTGCATTCATCACCAAAGATTATGAACACGATATCCATAACGCTTGTCCCTCAAACCCCGCTTACACGGTACCCAATTTCAACAGCCTGTTAAAGCCGAGAACTTCGAGTCGATCCACAATCACAGTGCCTACGCCGTGATCGAGCATGACAAGCGAGTTTCAGCCGCGGCTGCTTGAATGAAGTGCTGAGGCTGTGATGGCGCATCACGTTCGTGCGGCCACTTAAGCTGCCGCCAGCGATGTCAGGTCCCAGCGCGGCTTCACCGTGAACGCATAATCGCGCATCGCCTGATCGGGCCAGCGCGCGAGGCGCAAGCCTCCGGCGAGCGCGATCATGGCGCCGTTATCGGTACATAGCGACAAATCCGGGTAATGCACTTCGAAGCGGCGCTTTTTCGCGGCGGCGGACAGCGCCTCGCGCAATTGCCGGTTCGCTCCCACGCCGCCCGCCACGACCAGCCGCTTTAAGCCCGTCTGCTTCAACGCAGCGATCGACTTGGTGGTCAGCACGTCGACAGCCGCATCGACAAAACCCCGCGCCAGATCCGCCTTCGATTGCTCGCAGACGTTCGCACCAAGCTTGCGGCTGTGAGTGAGTACGGCCGTTTTTAACCCGCTAAAGCTGAAATCCAGATCGCCGGAATGCAGCATCGGGCGCGGCAGTTTAAAGGCGCCCGATGTACCGAATTCGGCGAGCCGCGAGACTTCCGGGCCGCCCGGATAACCCAGGCCCAATAGTTTTGCGGTTTTATCGAAGGCTTCGCCGGCGGCGTCGTCGAGCGTCTCGCCGAGCGTTTCGTATTCGCCTACGTCGGTCACGCGCATCAACTGCGTATGGCCGCCCGACACCAATAACGCGACGAACGGAAACGGCGGCGGCTCGCTCACCAGCAGCGGCGACAGCAGATGCCCTTCCAGATGATGAATCCCGACGGTCGGCAGGTCCCACGCCATGGCGAGTGAATTGGCGATGCTTGCGCCCACCAGCAGCGCGCCGGCGAGGCCGGGGCCTTGCGTGAACGCGATAGCGTCGATATCCGTTGGCGCCGTCCCGGCTTCCGCCATGACTTGCTCGAGAAAAGGCAATGCCCGGCGGATGTGGTCGCGGGAGGCCAGTTCGGGCACTACACCACCGTATTCCAGATGCATGGCGATCTGCGAATGCAACGCGTGCGAAAGCAGGCCGCGCTCGGTGTCGTAGAGCGCAAGGCCGGTTTCGTCGCAGGAACTTTCGATGCCTAGAACAAGCATGGCATGGGGCGGAAGTGTATAGATTAACAACTAAGTATAGCAGTGGGCGGGTTTGGGCTCTCCATTCAGTTCAACCCTGCCTCGAACCCGGGCATACCACCCGTTACAATGCGCGCCATGGAAACCTTACGATATTGCAGTCATCGGCGCGGGCGCGGCGGGCATGATGTGCGCCGCGGTAGCCGCGCAAAACGGCCGTCGCGTGGTGCTGATCGACCATGCGGAACGGCTCGCGGAAAAAATCCGCATCTCCGGCGGCGATCGCTGCAACTTCACGAACATCAACGCCGGACCGGCCAACTTCATCTCTGCGAATCCGCATTTTTGCCGCTCCGCGCTCGCCCGCTATACGCCGCAGGACTTCCTTGCGCTGCTCAAGCAGCATCGCCTGGATTGGAATGAGAAACACAAAGGCCAGCTCTTCTGCGACGACCCCAGCGAATCGATCATCCAGCTCCGAAAAGCAAATGCGACGCGGGTGGCGTAACGTGGCGGCGCCCGGTTTTTCCTCGACAGCAGCGCGGGCACAATCTCAAGTTCCGCGCTGGTGATAGCAACCGGCGGCCTGTCGATCCCGAAAATTTGCGCAACGGATTTTGCGTACCGGCTGGCGAAGCAATTTGGCCACAAACTTATCGATACCCGCCCGGCCCTGGTGCCGTTGACCTTCGCGCCTGCCGACTGGGAGGGGTTCGCGGCGTTATTCGGCTTGTCCATGCCTGTGGAGCTCAGCGCGGGCGCGGGTCGCAGCCGTGGGGAATTCAGTGAGGATCTGCTGCTCACGCACCGTGGATTATCGGGCCCGAGCGTCTTGCAGATATCGAGCTACTGGAAACCGTCGGAGCCCATCTGCATCGACTTGTTGCCTGGAGCCGATGCCACCGGCGAACTGATCGCGGCCAAACGGGAGTCGCGCAAGCAAATCGGTACGTTTCTCGCCGAGGGGTGTCGGCACGGCTCGCCCAAACCTGGCTCGACGTACAGCGCTTACCCACCGACGCCCGCCTGGCCGATTTCCCCGACAAGACGCTGCGCCAGATTGGCGAATCACTGTCGCACTGGACGCTCACGCCGAACGGCCCGGAAGGGTACCGGAAGACCGAGGTCACGCGCGGCGGCGTGGACATCCGCGAACTTTCATCCACGACCATGATGAGCTCGCGCGTCGCGGGTTTATATTTCATCGGCGAAGCCGTCGATGTCACCGGCTGGCTCGGCGGCTACGACTTCCAGTGGGCGTGGGCGGCGAGCAAAGCGGCGGCTGAACTGGTCCAGGCCTAGAGCCGCAAAGGCATGACCAGCATGGCTTCCACCCGTAAGGGCCAGTGTCGGCGCAACGCTGCTTCCCTTGGGAAATCCTGGTTTCGACCTGCTATAATCGTTCGTTCATAGCGGTAATCGGCGCGAGCGCAAAATGAGTGAAAACCGGGCGGTAATCTATGAGGAAAGAAGGCGATCCCTGCCGCAAGCGATCATTCGACATCTGTCTCGGCGTCGTGCTGGCCGGCTTCAAAGGTACCCGAATTACCCTGTTCATGATCCCGCTTGAGGAAACGTGCTTTAGCGCCATGAACGGCTGACGTCCGCATTCTCTCAACACAGCACCAGCAGAGTTCCCAAGCGATGAGCCTCAAAGACCAGATCACCGACGACATGAAAACCGCGATGCGCGCCCGCGAAACCGAGCGCCTCGGCACCTCTCCGGCTGCTGCTCGCGGCAATCAAGCAACGCGAGATCGACGAGCGTGTGACGCTGGACGACGCAGCCCATCACGGCGGTCATCGACAAAATGATCAAGCAGCGCAAGGACTCGATCAGCCAGTTCCAGACGGCCGGACGCGACGACCTGATGGCGAAGGAGTAAGCCGAACTCGGCATTCTGGCGGCCTACATGCCCGAGCAGATGTCCGATGAAGCCATCAACGCCGAGATTCTGGCGGCCGTGGTGGCAACCGCCGTTGCCGGACTGCAGGAAATGGGCAAGGTGATGGGCGTGCTGAAACCGAAGCTGGCGGGCCGTGCAGACATGACGGCGGTGTCGCCTGGTCAAAGCGGCGCTTGCCAAATAAGCTTACGAAACAAGCCTGCTGAAGTGCTTAAAAAAAGTCTGACCAAGAATTTAGTGATTCCGCATTCGTTTCTTCAGGACTTGCTGAACCGCGTCGATATCGTCGACGTGGTGGGCAAGTTCGTCCAGTTGAAGAAGGGCGGCGCGAACTTCATGGGCCTGTGCCCGTTCCATAACGAGAAGAGCCCGTCGTTCACCGTCAGTCCGACGAAGCAGTTCTATCACTGCTTCGGCTGCGGCGCGCACGGCACGGTAATCAGCTTTCTCATGGAGCACACCGGGCTCACATTCCCCGAAGCGGTCAAGGAACTCGCCCAGTCGGCCGGCCTGACCGTGCCCATGCGCGGCGGCGGATCGGGCGGCGAGGGTTACGCGCCCGCCCCTAGCAAGGCCGTCAGCGTCGCGCTGACCGAAGTGATGCAGACCGCCTGCGAGTTTTATCGCAAGCAGTTGCGCGCGGCGCCCAACGCTATCGAATATCTGAAAAAGCGCGGTCTCACGGGAGAAATCGCGTTGCGCTTCGGGCTCGGCTACGCCCCCGACGGCTGGCAGAGCCTGAAAGCGGTGTTCCCCGACTACAAGAACGACAATCTGGTGGAAGCGGGTCTGGTGATTGTCAGCGAAAAAAGCGACAACCATGGTCAAGCTCGCCGGTATGACCGCTTCCGCGAACGCGTCATGTTCCCCATCCGCAATGTGAATGGCAACGTGATCGGCTTTGGCGGGCGCGTGCTCGCCGGCGGTGAACCGAAGTACCTGAATTCACCGGAAACCCCGCTATTCAGCAAAGGCAGCGAGTTATACGGCCTTTTTGAAGCACGGCTTGCCATTCGCGAACTTGGTTACGCGCTGGTCGTCGAAGGGTACATGGACGTTGTGGCACTTGCGCAATTGGGTTTTGCGAACGCGGTTGCCACGCTCGGCACAGCTTGCACGGCAATCCACGTTCAGAAGCTGTTTCGTCAGACGGATACGGTGGTATTCAGTTTCGATGGCGATTCGGCCGGCCGCCGCGCTGCACGCCGTGCACTGGACGCCTCTTTGCCGCACGCCGCCGACAACCGCACGATCCGCTTCCTGTTCCTGCCGAAAGAGCACGATCCGGACAGCTATGTGCGTGAATTCGGCACCGACGGTTTTGGCAAGCAGGTCGATCGCGCGATGCCGCTGTCGCAGTTCCTACTGAACGAAGTCCTGAACGACAAGGAACTCGACCAGCCGGAAGGCCGCGCCAAGGCGCTCTTCGACGCGAAGCCGCTGCTTCAGGCGTTACCGGCGAACGCGTTGCGCGTGCAGATCCTGCACATGCTGGCCGATCGGCTGAATACACGGTTCGGTGAAATCGCGGCATTGTGTGATATCGATTCGCGAGCGGCAGCTGTCGCCCGGGCTGCGCTGCCCAAGAGCGAGCGTCGTCGCGTAAAGGGCCATGAGCAGCGTGCGCTTCGCAACCTGGTGATGTACCCGGCCATTTACGCCACGCTTGATCACGACAGCGAGCAGACGCTGATCACCATGACTGAGCACGGCGAGTTGTTCAGCGAGGTGATCGGGCACGCGCGGGAATTGAGGGAAACGGCGGAGTTCCAGATGTTGTCGGATCTGTTGCGCAACGCCGCAAATGCTCCGACTTACGAGGATATCTTCCAGGAAATTCTCGCCTATGATGAAAATGTACGGGATCTGTTGATGCGCGATCCGGCAGACGAAAGCGCCAACGAACGCGTGCAGGAGCAGAAAAAGTTGCTCGCGGAAGAGTTGCATGCAACGGTTGCCAAGCTGCGTCACGACAGCTATAGGAACCGGCTGGATCAACTGGCGCAGCAATCGAACCTGACTGCGGAAGAAATTGCCGAATTTTCGGATTTATCGGCTAAAGCTGCTCAAATTAAGGCCTTGCGCGGGGTGAGTCGGGATATTTAAGCCCTATATTCTACAATTAAAGTTTTCAACAAGTTGTTTTTTGACTTTTGTGCTCATTTGCGAAAGATGTGAGGCACGCATGGTTAAGAATGCTAGCGGGAAGAAAACGACAGTACGCGGCTCGAGCGAGTCGAAACGGGCAGTGGCCCACAGCCGGTCAGTTCCTTCCCCCGGAGTGTCTAAAACCAGGGCGATTGCTGTTCCCTTTCCTCCATTGGGTACGAAGAAAAAACTCGGTTGCGTCAGCAGTGAGTGCGGGACCGGCCAGGACGGCAAAAGTCGTGAGGCTGGTCGGCAAGAAGACGCTGGATCAGTCGAAGGATCAGGTCGGCCTGATGGCGGGCGAAACTGGCAGGAGAGTGGTAAGGCCGGAAATTCGGCTGGCAAGCAAGCGAGTGCAACGGAAGCGGCTGCTAATGCAGGCCGGAAACGCAACACGAAGCAGGGGTCGAAGCTGGCTCGCGTACGCGTCGTGAAGCGGGGACCGGCTCAGGACTCGGGGCGGCGCATTGCCAAGGGTACGCAGGACAAGGCAGCGCGCGCATATTTTGTATCCACGGTTCCATCGGCTGTCGTCCAGCAGCCGCGAGTCGAGACTAAAGCCGGTACGGCGAACTCCATGACGAAAAAGCTGAACGAAGTACCCGTCGATGACGACGCAACGCAGAACGTGCAGGCCGACCCGGCCGTGGCCTCCGCTGCGGATGCTGTAGCCGCGCCTGCGGCCAAGGTCGAAAAGGTCAAGGCGCGCGACCGGCGTGCGAAGGAAAAAGCGCTGTTGAAGGACGCGTTCGCTTCAAGCGCGCCCGGTACGGTTGAAGAGCTCGAGGAGCGGCGTGCGAAACTGCGCGCGCTGATCAAGCTCGGCAAGGAACGCGGCTTCCTGATCTACGCTGAAATCAACGATCACCTGCCCGATAACTTTACGGAAACGGAAGCTATTGAAGGGATCATCAGCACGTTCAACGACATGGGCGTTGCGGTCTACGAGCAAGCGCCCGATGCTGAAACGCTGCTGCTCAACGACAACGCGCCGGCGGCTTCATCGGACGATGAAGTTGAAGAGGAAGCTGAAGTCGCGCTTTCCACCGTCGACTCCGAATTTGGCCGCACGACCGACCCGGTCCGCATGTACATGCGTGAAATGGGTACCGTCGAACTGCTGACGCGCGAAGGCGAAATCGAGATCGCGAAGCGGATTGAAGACGGCCTCAAGCACATGGTCATGGCCATTTCTGCCTGCCCGACGACCATCGCTGACATTCTGGCCAGGGCCGAGCGTGTGCAGAACGAAGAAATGCGCGTGGACGAACTGGTGGACGGCCTGATCGACCCGAACGCCGCCGACGCCGACGGGTTCTCCGAGCAGGAAGCGGAAGCTATCGAAAGCGAAGAGGAAGAAGAGGAAGAGCCGAGCGAGGACGAGGAAGAAGTCGACGAAACCACCGCTCAGGCCAACGCCAACGCTGCGCAACTGGAAGCGCTCAAGCGTGCGTCGCTTGAGAAGTTCTCGCTGATCAGCGAGTGGTTCGACAAGATGCGCCGCGCGTACGAGAAGGAAGGTTATAAGTCGAAGGCTTATCTGAAGGCGCAGGAAGTCATTCAGAGCGAGCTGATAACCATCCGCTTCACCGCACGGACCGTCGAGCGCCTGTGCGACACGCTGCGCGCGCAAGTGGACGAAGTGCGTCAGGTGGAACGTCAGATCCTGCATACCGTCGTCGACAAATGCGGCATGCCGCGCGCCGAATTCATCGCCCGTTTCCCGGGTAGCGAGACGGATCTCGAATGGTCGGAGAAAGTCGTTGCCGAGAACCATGGCTATAGCGTGATCCTGGCGCGTAACGTTCCCGCGATTCGCGAACAGCAGCAACGTCTGCTCGACTTGCAGGCGCGCGTTGTGTTGCCGTTGAAGGACCTAAAGGAAACCAACCGTCAGATGGCGGCCGGTGAGCTGAAGGCGCGTCAGGCGAAGCGCGAAATGACGGAAGCGAACTTGCGTCTCGTGATTTCGATTGCCAAGAAGTACACGAACCGCGGCCTGCAATTCCTGGATCTGATCCAGGAAGGCAACATCGGTTTGATGAAGGCGGTGGACAAGTTCGAATATCGCCGTGGTTACAAGTTCTCTACGTACGCCACGTGGTGGATTCGTCAGGCCATCACGCGCTCGATTGCGGACCAGGCGCGCACCATCCGGATTCCGGTTCACATGATCGAAACGATCAACAAGATGAACCGTATTTCGCGGCAGATCCTGCAGGAAACCGGTCTTGAGCCGGATCCGGCAACGCTCGCCGAAAAGATGGAAGTGCCGGAAGACAAGATCCGCAAGATCATGAAGATCGCGAAGGAGCCGATCTCCATGGAAACGCCGATCGGTGACGACGACGACTCACATCTTGGCGACTTTATCGAAGATACGAACACGGTGGCGCCGGCTAACGCCGCGCTGCATGCTAGCATGCGCGACGTGATGAAGGACGTGCTCGATTCGCTGACACCGCGTGAGGCGAAGGTATTGCGGATGCGCTTCGGTATTGAGATGAGCACGGACCACACGCTCGAGGAAGTGGGCAAGCAGTTCGACGTGACGCGTGAGCGGATTCGCCAGATCGAGGCGAAGGCGTTGCGCAAGCTCCGTCACCCGAGCCGTTCGGACAAGCTGAAGTCGTTCCTGGAAGGGAATTGATGTTGGGTTGGTGAGATTCAAGGCAAACTCGCAGATTTCCGCGAGGATTAAAAAGCGGTTGTGTGATCAGGTTACGTCCCGGGTTACTCAAGTTCCTCGCATTGATAGTCTTGGGATACGGTAAATTATTCAGTTCGGGCCTCTAGCTCATGCTTGGTTAGAGCAGCGGACTTAGCAAAGACTCACCTAAACCATGCAGCGCGGCATGGTGAGTCATGAATGGGTTGCCTTGGGGTAAGTTAGCTCTGCCCCTCGGTAGAACTGCTCAAATTCGGGGAAACCTCTGCTGCCCTTGGCAGCGTGGCAATCCCGAGCGAAGCTCTCTTAGAGAGAACGTGTAGAGACTGAACGGGCAGGTCCGTAAAGACAAGAGACAGTCCAGACCACAAACCCGAAAGGGGCGGTGAAAACCGTAGCTGGTAAGCATAATCCGTTGGTGCCGTGTTCGACTCACGGGAGGCCCACCAAACACCTTTAAAAAGCTCCTCAGGGCGCTTTTTTTATTGCGTGCGCCCAGCATGGGCGCAATCTTGGAGGTGTAAGTCCTCCCGTGAGTTGACCACAGCGAACGAAGTGAAGCGCAACTGCGTGAGGGTGACCGAGCGTGGGGAGGAAGCGTGGAGCGAAACCGTGAGCCGATGTA
>LGTG01000112.1 GCA_001190015.1 Candidatus Burkholderia crenata | reverse complement strand
GCACCGTACGGCGCCGGGCTGGCGTGCCTGCGCACTGCCTGCCAAAACCACTCGGCGAACCCGCAATTCAGCAGCAAATTGCATGTGCAAACCTCTTGAACACTGCTTCGGTCGTCATGACGGGGCGCTTTTCAACAGCCTGCTAGACGCAAACTCATGATGTGTCTTCCTCGAAGCGATGCACCGAGTTATTCGTCACACGGTGCAGGTCTGGTACAGGTTGGATGCAGGTATCCGGATCTTGCCCGGGGTTCGGATTGGCGGGGCCGTTCAGGGTCATCCCGACACGACAGCCCAGCAAAAATTGAAGCATAAGGGACTAGACCTGCACAACGAACCAACATTCCGTTACATCGTCATGCATTTTTGTAATTTTTCGGTCTCGGCAAAAACTTTCGCGGACGGGAATATCGTTCGCTCGATGCGCCATTACGCACCCCGTGCATCGAATGGCCGGGCTTTACGTGCGCGCGCGACGGCCTCTTTGACGGTCCTCATGGCGAGCTTTGTGTCAGCAGGAACAGAAACTGCAAGCTTTGATCTCGGGGCCGGATGGACGTCAATTAGCGACAGCGACCGCTTCTTTGGTAAGATTAGCGTAGCCTCACTCGTGTGGAGCCGTCAATGTCAGAAATTAATAAGGAGCGTTTCATGTCGGATATCAAAACCGTTCTCGCAGAAGCCGAAGACCTGTTGAGACAGGCTGCAAGTGCCACGGGCGAGCGTGCATCCGAGTTGCGCGAGACCGCTCTGAGCCGCTTGAAGCAAGCGAAGGAGAAGGCTGCCAACGCACAAGTCGTGGTGATCGAGAAAAGCAAGAAAGCCGCGCAAGCGACCGACGACTTCGTACACGAACGACCATGGGCATCAATTGGGATTGCTGCAGGTTTAGGCGTTGTTGTCGGTTTGTTGATCAACCGCCGTTAATCCTCGTCAATCCCAGGCACCGGGTTAGGCCGCGGTTTTGCCACGCTTTGCTGAGTTTGGCGGGCCGTTCGGCGAGCCAACCCGGAATTCGACCGGTGAAAACTGCAACCGCCTGGGACCGCCGGGGTTTTGCCGACCGGCGTTCAGAGTAATAGACCGGCCGGGGCGGCTACAGGACCCGCCCGGGAATTTTCGCGCCAAAAATAACGCGCTCCTCGCGCTCAAGCCATGACGACAGACAGGCAATCTCAGCACGATACGCAAGGGCCGTTGCGCCACATTGTCAGCTCTGTGTTCGCCATTTTCGAAACGCGTTTGGAACTGATCGGCATAGAATTCGCTGAGGAAAAGGAGCGGCTGATCGGCGTGCTCTTCCTCGGCCTTGCCGCTATGATGCTCACCATGATGGCGCTCATTACGCTCACGGTGCTGATCGCGATCGCGTTCTGGGATACGTACCGGTGGCAATCGCTTGCTGCGATAACGATCGCATACGCGCTGGTTGCCGTGTTTTGCGCCATTCGCGCGCGCGCCGGTCTGATCAATGCGCCTAACGTCTTCGACAGCACGATTGCCGAGTTCAAGAAGGACCGCGACACGTTCACGTGATACCTGTGCGGGCTCACCTCATGGCGATGCCCGGGCAGTACGACCACACCTTATTCATCGACGACTATTCAAGAGCTCGCCACGCCATGAGTCACTACGATGAAACCTTCAAAGCTCAAAAGCGAGCGACCGCGCACAAGCTGAGCACGCCCCACATGCGTGCATTGCGCAAGGAACTGCTGATCGCGCGGGCGCACGTCGAGCGCATGGAACTTGCGCAGGCCAGCGCTGATCTGCGCTACAAGGTCTCACATTTCAGCGTCCTTAATCTGCTGATGCCGGGGCGCCGCAAGCGTGGCCGGGCAGCAGAAGGCGGCGGGTTCCTGAGCCGGCTGAGCGGACTGTTCGGTGGCGGCAGTGGCCTGGCCCTGTTGCTCAAGCAATATCCCGTTGTGAGCTCGCTCGCTTCGCTGGTGCTCGCGAAACCCGTGCGCTCCTACCTGATCGCGAGCGCAAAACCCATACTCAAGTGGGGCGGTCTGGGCCTGCTGGGCTGGGAGGCTTATCGAGTATGGCAACAGATGAAGTCGAGTCCAGATGAACCATTGTCGCCCAATGTTGCCGTCGATCCGGACGCCTGAGCAGATAGTTCTTCGCGTTTGTTTCGTTTCTTCAATCTGCTCATTTTCCACTCCAGCACGCCGCCACTTTGGGCGGCACGATAAAGCGCGGTCACCGCATCCAGCCGATGCCCTCTTGCCACCTGTTCCCGATACACCGGCATGGCGAATGTCGCAATGATCGCCGCCACGCCGAGCGTAATCATCAGCTCGAGCAGCGTGAAGCCAGCCTCTGTGCACTGTGGTCATGGCGAACCCTGTTGAAACGGCCTTGCGACAATGCGTCGCCAGTGCCGCACGGTGCCGCGTTCACCCATTTCAATCTCCTGCTGTAACCACGACTCGTTGCCGGCTATCCTGCCGAAACCGCGTGCGGTAATCAAAAAAGCGCCGGCTTGGTCGGTAGTCCGCGCGGGCCACACTTCGATCAGACATTGCGGAGGCCGTATCCCGTATGGCCAAGGATGCGAACGGCGTCACGGCGCTCGCCGATGCACCCTCGAACGAAGCCTTCAGCCGCCATTTATTCGGTTCAGCGGTGAGCGGGCCGGTGAGACTTCCTGACTCGGCGACGGTTTCGAGCGCGATGCTGCCACAGCGGATCAACGCGCTGTCGGCGCTGTGAGACGCTTGCACGCGTTCACCCAGACTGGTTGGTGGTCCGAGCGCTGACTAGCGCCGCCTCGAGCCATGCGGCGGCGGTGATCAGCAACATCGACGCGACATCCGTAGGATTATATAGGTAAAGCGATGTCGCGTGAGCCTCGACGTGAGCGGGTATGTTTTTTCACGACGACTCCGCGCACGAGTACACACACGTCCACAGCGACGACCAGCGGCCAGCGGTCCAGCGAGATTGCCGCAGCGTCGACGGAAGACGATGCGTCTTTCAGCCAGTAGCCGAACTTGAGCCGTTCAATTCCCTCGACCAGCGGCTGCCCGGTTCCAGGCTTGCCGCTTCCTTCGCAATACAGTTCGAGCTCGACCGTTGACGAACTCGCCTTCGCGTAATAGCGGTTGACGATCCGCTCGCCCGCCGAGATCTGTCCAAGACAGTCTGTCGGCGAGCCGGACGACGACGGCCATGTGGAAATCTTATCGGCGGCGTAGCGGACAACTATGCCGTCCGAACGGCTTGCGAGCGTCTCGCACACCAGCGCGGCGGCTGGCCGGGCGGCCTGGCGAGCAACCGAACAGTGCCGGGCTCTTGTCTGCCAGGTCGGCGCTAGGGGGGACAAAACCCGCCATCTGCACCTGCTGGCCGATCAGGTCAAGGGCGGTGCTTGCTGCGTCGCGCATGCGCGTTGTTTCCGTGGCCTGATCGTAGGCAAACCGCTGCCCGCGATACAGTGAGATAGTCGCGAGAACGACCAGCAAACCGAGTGCGACGGAGATAGTTAGCTCGACAGCGTATGGCCACGCTGAGGGCGTCTGACAGCGTTCATCGGGTGAAACGCCACGGCTCGAGCTTTGCGCCCACGCCCGGTTCCCCACACGACACTTCGCCGCCGCTAGATACCGGCGCCCGCCATTTCACGACCGCGATGTGCAAACTGTAGCCACGGTCCAGCACGTCGACGTCGCCATCCAGTAGCAGCGCAGCAACTCGCGTGCGCCATTGCGTGACGACCGAATCGCGATCGGTGTCGTGACGTATTCCCTCTGCAACGGAATCCGCGATCGACTCGGCCAGCTCACGCGCCATCAGCGAACGTTCATTGCGAACCAACCACAATTGCGAACCGATAATCCCGAGCATCCCGAGCGCCGTAATGGCCGTCAGCGACACCGCGATCAGGACTTCGATCAGTGAATCACCTCCTCCGGACCCTGCGCGATGAGCATTTCATGTCGCCGTTCCGCAAGCGCCTTGCGTCACCGGGCCCGCCCGCCGCGAGCCGGATACAGCGGCGCCCGCGCACTCCAAGCGATTTCAGCGCGTTGTCGCGGGCACTTAAGTCGAAGCTGCGAAAGCCGCCAATCACCTGGCCTGAGGGCGACGTGAACGACAACTCGCTTCCGGTGCCGCCGATAGCTATCGCGCTCGCCGTCGGCTGCATTCGCAACAACACGCGCGCACCGTGGCGATCAGCAAATAGCCCCCACCCGCATGACCAGTCGGTCGAGCCGCCATCGCAGGCCTTGCTCGCCGCCAGACACGCACGCGCGGCGTCGATCCGGCACAAGGTCACGCGTGCGCCGCGCCGGATCGCTTCCGAGCGTGCCAGCGTTAGAGTCGACATCATCATGCGCGCTCGGGCGTCGATCTGATCGCGCTTATGCCAGACGACAACGGACGGTGTAGCGAACGTCGCAACAACAGCGATCACTGCGAGCGCGACCGCAAGCTCGACCAGCGTAAAGCCCGACAAACATCGTAAATTCATCTGTATCCCTTATCGATTGAGCCCGGGCCAACACTCAATCTAGCAGGCTGTTGAAATTGGGTCCCGTGTAAGCGGGG
>LGTG01000111.1 GCA_001190015.1 Candidatus Burkholderia crenata | reverse complement strand
CAAGACAATTGGCCGGATCCGGCAGACGGTCTATCGCGGCATCAAGCGCGTTGACCAGCACTTCAAGCTGACGATGGCCGCGAGCAATCTGACCCGCATGGCCCGAATGCCAAGCGTGGTGCCACAAGGAGCGTTGCAATGAGCCGCCATGGTGCGAGCACCGTACGGCGCCGGGCTGGTGTGCCTGCGCACTGCCTGCCAAAACCACTCGGCGAACCCGCAATTCAGCAGCAAATTGCATGTGCAAACCTCTTGAACACTGCTTCGGTCGTCATGACGGGGCGCTTTTCAACAGCCTGCTCGTCGCCGAAGGTGGGGTTGGGATCGAAGATGGGACTCGACGCCACCAACAAATGGCTCGGCGAAACGGGCCGCGAATGGGGCCGGCCAATTACGATGGACGATGCAGTGAAACGGCGCGTCGACGCGTTGTGGGACGAAACCGGGTTTTCGGGAAGGAAGCGCTCGTGAAGGTTGCGGCGATGGTTTATCGTGGGGACCTGGTTGAAAACACGCATGCCGCACACGTAGCGGTTGTCGACGCCGAAGGCCGGTTGATCTACGCGTTCGGCGATCCATCACGCATGACGCTTGCGCGTTCAGCGGCGAAACCGACGCAAGCGCTCGCGGTACTGGAAACGGGCGCGCTGGAGCGTTTCGGTTTCGACGACGCCGATCTCGCGTTGATGTGCGCATCGCATAACAGCGAGCCACGCCACATCGAGCGCACGCGTGCCATGCTGGCAAAGGCGCACGTCACCGAAGCCGATCTTCGATGCGGCGGCCATGCGCCTTTGTCGGACGCAGTCTGGAAAGAGTGGCTCAGGCGTGGTTTCACGCCAACCGGCGTGTGCAGCAATTGCTCCGGCAAACATGCGGGCATGCTGGCGGGTGTGCAGACGCTGGGCGCGGCCGTGGCCGACTATCACCTGCCTGAGCATCCGCTGCAGGTTCGGGTGAAACGGACCGTGGCCGAACTCTGCGATCTGCCGGAAGACGGCGTGCAATGGGCTATTGATGGCTGCAATCTGCCGACCCCGGCGTTCCCGCTGGATCGCCTCGCCCGGCTGTTCATGAAAATGGCGAATGCGAATGCCCAGACTGACACTGCGTCGCGTTCGCAGGCCCTTGCCCGGATCTATCGCGCGATGACAACCTATCCCGAACTCGTCGCCGGCGACGGCCGGTTCTGTACCACATTTATGCAAGCCTTCGACGGCGATCTGGTCGGTAAAGTAGGCGCCGACGCGAGTTACGCGATCGGCGTTCGCGCTACCGGCACGCGCGGGCCGCTAGGCATCGCCGTCAAGGTGGAAGACGGCAATACAACCGTGCTTTACGCCATCGTGGCCAATGTGCTTGGGCAACTCGACATCGGCCACGAAACGCAGCGCGCAAAACTCGCCGCTTATGGAAACCCGCCGATGCGCAACACGATGGGTATCGAGACGGGACGTCTGGCGGTGACCATGCCGCTCGAACGCATTTAGCACGCGCTAGCGTTCGACCCGCTGCCGCGCGCGCCGCAGCAGCAGGTCCAAAACGAGAAGCCGGGCTACCCGCTTCGCTCAATACAAAAAGATTAAAAAGGAAAGTCGGGATGCACGTGTTGACATTGCTGTCTGATGGATTTTTTCTGTCGTTGTCGCTGTGTTTTAACCAAGCGCAATCAATCAGTGCGCCGCCGTGGGCGGCGCACTGATTGCGAAGGCTGGCGCAACTGGCCCGGCGAGCGCTTCAGTGTTTCTGATCGGCTTCTTTTGCGGCGGGCTCGGCTGCTGGACGCTCTTCATCTGCTCGCTCGCCAGCCACGGACGCAAACGCGCCGGGACGGCATTGCTGCGTGCTTGCCAGGTTTTATCGGCGGTGCTGTTCGCGTATTTCGCGTACAGCGTGATCGTCAACGGTTATCACGACCTGATCGTGAACGGAGCGCAGAAACTATGACGTCATGACGCCACGCGATCAAGCGAGGAATTGAGCAAGCCGCGCTAGGTCGACGTTGCCGCCGCTGACCAGTACGTCCACGCGCTTACCCACCAGCACGATGTTCTGCAGCACAGCGGCCACAACCCGACAACCCGTGTGCTCGACCACCATCTTCATGCGCTGCGCGAAAAACTTCATGGTCTGCACGAGTTGGTCGTCGCTGACGGTGACGACCCGGTCCACATAGCGCTTTCAGGATCGGGAAGTTGTATTCGCCCACATGCGTGGACGCGGTGCCATCGGCGATTGTGCGCAGCACCTCTATATGAACGATCTCGCCGCGTTCGAGGGATTGCTAAGCGTCGTTGCCCGCCTCCGACCCCACGCCGATCACGGTACAGACGGGCTCAGCTCAGCCGCTGCCAACGCACACCTGGCGAGCAAGCCTCCGCCGCCCAGGCACACGAACAGATAATCCAGCGGCCCGGTTTCTTCGATGAGTTCTTTCGCGACGTTCCCTGCCCCGCGATCACATGCGGATGGTCGTAGGGCGGAATCAGCGTCATGCCGCGCTCTTGCGCGAGCGTGGCCGCAATCTCCTCGCGATTCTCGGTGTACCGGTCGTAGATGATCACTTCGCCGCCATAACCCCGCGTGGCTTCCATCTGCGGCCGGGGCGTCCTCCGGCATGATGATCGTCGCCTTGATGCCGGCGATGCGCGCCGACAGCGCAATTGCCTGCGCGTCCCGATGAAAACGTCAGGACGCCGGGCTGGCGCTGGGACTCAGTGAAATGCGAGATCGCGTTGAACGCACCCCGAAACTTGAATGCGCCCATGCGCTGGAAGTTCTCGCACTTGAAAGAACAGACTCGCGCCGGTGAGCGCGTCGGCAGTGCGGGAGGTCATCACAGGCGTGCGATGGCAGCGCCGGCGATATGTTCTGCGGCGTCAGCAACGTCGGCGTAAGTAGGTGCGGGAAGAATTGACATCGGAACTCAAGGGCGGCAGTTGAGGAACCGCTGTTGTCCCCGTATCGTGGAGCGTTTGGAAAGCTGGCCAAATGGCCAGATGGCCAAAACGCGCGGCCAGATCGAGCGCCCGCTTAAACAAGCCGCGCGCAAGATAAAATAGCGCAACCCAGCTCGACGCCAGCGTTGCGCTGTTTACATTCTTACGGCTCGGGTATCCATCAGAATGCTACCCGGTTAACTCCCGGACTTCAATGACGCCAGCCAGCATAGCCGCCGCGGTATCCGTACTCGCCACGGTAATAACCGCCACGCCAGTAAGGATGGCCATAGTACCCACCCACAATGACGGGCAGCGGAGCGTAGACCACCGGCGCCGGCGCATACACAACCGGGCCGGGCGCGTAATACACGGGCGGCGGCGGTGCCGCGTAGACGGGATAAGCAGGCGCAATCGGCACCCCAATGCCGATACCCACCGAAACGTGCGCTCGGGCGGCACTCACAAGGCCTACGCCAAGTACCATAGCAGCCAGAATCTGGATGATCTTTTTCACTTTTGTTCTCCGCGCCGCGTCCTGTGCAACCCGGTTAGTCTTTAGTTTAGCTAAAAACCCTGAATCCCACCTTAAGCATTTGTTGCAAATTGCAATATCTACAGTCCTGAAAGTGGGTTTTGTCTGCCGAATTTCAAGCCGCCGGACAGCCGCCGGGCTTGGCATAAATGATTAATGAGATGGATTAAGGGCTTGCTGAGAAAGCTGCCGCCCGCTGCCGTGGTCCGCGACGTTATTCCGAATGTCACTAAAGTAACGATTCATTACACTTTGCTTTAGGCGCCGCGAAAATGGGGAGTGTCTGAATTTTTGTGTGCGAGGCGGATAAAAGCCTG
>LGTG01000010.1 GCA_001190015.1 Candidatus Burkholderia crenata | reverse complement strand
CCACTCGGCAAACCCGCAATTCAGCAGCAAATTGCATGTGCAAACCTCTTGAACACTGCTTCAGTCGTCATGACGGGGCGCTTTTCAACAGCCTGCTAAAGGCACCGACATTAGTCGATACTCCGAGCGAAAACTCGACGCAGTTGCGAACGCGCTTAATTGCAGACCACGCAAAACCCTCGATTGGAAGACACCAGCCGAGGCGTTTGAAGAGTTAATATTCGCAACCTAAATGATGGTGTTGCAATGGCTGCTTGAACCTAAGCTGTTCCTGACACGCGACTCTTGCAATTTCCG
Source organism: Candidatus Burkholderia crenata (assembly GCA_001190015.1). Taxonomy (GTDB): domain Bacteria; phylum Pseudomonadota; class Gammaproteobacteria; order Burkholderiales; family Burkholderiaceae; genus Caballeronia; species Caballeronia crenata. The sequence goes on along the minus strand of LGTG01000010.1, from coordinate 4,831 downwards.
CGAATAATGGAGTAACGCGAATGCTGCTGATACCGCCAAAATCCAATTCAATACCAATACCAACGAGGGAGAGTGTGTTTCATGTCATACCCATCTCGCGCGCTCAAGCGCGTCTCTGTGAAACTGATAGCAAGCTGTGTTGTGCTTGCCAGCGGCGCGGCACACGCGGCTAACCTCGGGTTTCTCAACAACACGCCGATTACGTACATGAAGCAGCGCGACTTGCAGGAGCTCAACACCGCGGCGCATTCGGTGCTCGGCACCAAGCAAGACGGCGAGGCGCTTGACTGGAATAACGAAGGCGCGGGCAATCCGGTCGCCATCAACGGCACGATCACACCGTCGGATACGAAGAAGGACGGTGACCGCACGTGCCGCAAGCTCACCATGGTGGCTTATGCCAAGGATCAGACGCTGACCTGGGCACCGACCGTCTGCAAGATGGACGGCGGTAAATGGGCATTGTTGAAATAGTGACCGGTTTGAAGCAACCGGAGGTTGCCCGTCACGCGGCACTGCGAATCCGGGAGGCCGGTTAAATAGCCGACCGGACGGTTTCATGCGGCGTCGTGATCCTTAACACGCAAGGGGACGTGTTGCTGTGTTACGCGACCGAGACGTCGCACTGGGATATCCCGAAAGGTCAGGGTGAGGCAGACGAACAACTCGTGGAAGCGGCGTTGCGGGAGCTCGTGGAAAAGACGGGGATCGTGCTGAAGGCGGAGCGTCTGAAGGATCTGGGACGGTTTGTTTATCGCCGCGACGGCACGATGATCCCCGAAATGGACGCGTACCGATGGGTCACGCTGGTCGACATCGATCAGTACGCAAGCCGCGCAGCCTCGCGCGGCTGTTCCCAGACCACGCTGTCGCTAACTGAATTGCACCAGACGCTCGCCTGAGCCGGAAGGCTTGGACGCCGCGCCGTGGCTCGCCGTTGATCAGCGCCGGCCGCTCTACGCTCTAGTTATCGGAGGCTTGGTCGTTCGGATTGGCGAACAACGCCTTCATTTCTGGCGAAAGGGGAAAACGCAAGTTGATGTTGTCGGGTGGAATGGGCTGCATAAACCACCGGTCGTAGAGCTGTTCAGCTTTGCCTGATCGCTCCATGCCGGCAATCACATCGTCGGCCAATTTCTTGAAGACCGGATCGCCCTTGCACATCATACATACGTAGGATCCATGCGCGAGCGGGTCACCGGTGACCATGTACTCGTCTTGAGCCGGACCTTCCTGGGCTATCTTTCCTTACAGCAACGGATCATCCATCACGAACGCCACGGCACGGCCGCTCTTCAATGCATCGAAACCTTCTGCATGGTCTTTCGCGCTGATGATTCGCAGATCGAGTTTCCGGTTCAGGGACAGTTCCCGCAGTAGCTGTTCGTCGGACGTGCCGGCTGTTGTCGAAACCGTCTTGCCGGCGAAATCGGCGTAGTTGCGGATACCGGATTTGCGCTTCACCACCATCCGGATGCCGTAGTCGAAAAAGCTGTTCGAGAACGCGACCAGTTGCTCCCGGTCGCGAATATGAGCGGTCGGCCCGCACTCCAGGTCGATCTGGTGATTCACCACATACGAGATTCGATTCGCCGATGTGACCACCACCGTGCTCACGGCGAGCCGCGGGGTTTACAAGCGGTGCCGGGTCTCGTCGACGATCTTGAGCGCAATGGCCTGAGAATAGCCGATGGACTGCCCGTTCGCGTCGAGATAGGAGAAGGGGACCCCAACGACTCGCGCACGCCGAGGACGATGGTGTCGTTCTCGGCGATCTTGCGCAACGTGGGCGAGGACAAGTCCGCTGTGCCCGCGAAAGCCGTTTGCGCCGCGATCAGCAGCGCAAACGTGCACGACGCGCGCAACCGGCGCGACACCCATGACGCGTGCAATGTGCGGATGAACGACCTTGGCAAGGTGCAGCATTCCCCACAACAGGTGCGAGCGTCCGGCGGGATGCGCCTATGGCTTTTTAAGCCGGCTTGGTCCAGCTATCGCGCAGGCTGACGATGCGATTGAACACCGGCTTGCCGGGTTTCGAATCGATACGGTCGGCGACGAAATAACCGTGGCGTTCGAACTGGTAGCGATCTTCGGCGTTGGCCTGACGCGCGCCCGGTTCGAGATAAGCGCGCCCGATGCGCTTCGAGTCCGGGTTCAGCGCATCGAGAAATTCCGCGCCGCCCGCGCCTGGTTGCGGTTCTTTGAAGAGACGGTCGTAGAGCCGTACTTCGGCTTCATACGCGCCTTGTGCGCTGACCCAGTGAATGATGCCTTTGACCTTGTAGCCGTTTGCACCTTCCGTGCCGGATTTGCTGTCGGGGAAATAGGTGCAATGCACAGCGGTGATATTGCCGCTCTCGTCCTTGTCCGCGCCCGTGCATTCGACCACGAAGCCGTACTTCAGCCGCACCTTGTTGCCAGGGAACAAACGGAAATAGCCTTTCTTCGGGACTTCCTGGAAGTCCCCGCGCTCGATCCACAACTCCCGCGAAAACGGAAATTCTCGGGTGCCGCGCTCAGGATGATGCAGATGGACCGGTGCGTTGCACGTTTCGCTCGTGCCTTCCGGATAGTTGTCGATGATCAGTTTCAGCGGGTCCAGCACCGCGATTGCCCGGGGCGCCTTTTCGTCGAGGTCGTCGCGCAATGCGCCTTCCAGCACGCTCATGTCGATCCAGGAATCCACCTTCGTCACCGCCACGCGGTCACACATGAGGCGGATGCTTTCCGGCGTGAAACCCCGGCGCCGAACGCCCACAATAGTCGGCATGCGCGGGTCGTCCCAGCCATCGACATGATTTCCCGTCACCAGTTGCAGCAGCTTGCGCTTGCTGGTGATGGCGTAGGTCAGGTTCAGGCGCGAGAACTCGATTTGCTGCGGCAGCGGACGGGTGAACTTGCCGTCATCGGCGAGTTGATTCAGGAACCAGTCGTAGAGCGGACGGTGATCTTCAAACTCCAGCGTACACAGTGAATGGGTGATGTTTTCGAGCGCGTCCGACACACAGTGCGTGTAGTCGTACATGGGGTAGATGCACCACGTGTCGCCGGTCCGGTAATGATGCGCAAAACGAATCCGGTAGATGACAGGGTCGCGCAGGTTGAAATTCGGCGACGCCATGTCGATCTTCGCGCGCAGCACGTGCTCGCCCTCCTTGAACTCGCCCGCTTTCATGCGGCGGAACAGGTCCAGGTTCTTTTCCGGCGTGCGGTCCCGGAACGGTGAATTCTTGCCGGGCTCCTGGGCCGAGCCGCGCGTGAGGCGCATTTCTTCGGCCGACTGGCTGTCAACATAAGCCTGGCCACTTTCGATCAGCAACTCGGCGAATTCGTAGAGCTTGTCGTAGTAATCGCTTGCGAAGTACAGGTGTTCGGTGCCGTCCTTGTTCCAGTCGAAGCCGAGCCACTTGACGGCGTCGATGATGGAATCGACGTATTCGATGCTTTCCTTTTCCGGGTTCGTGTCGTCGAAACGAAGGTGACAGACGCCGTCGTAATCACGCGCGATGCCGAAATTGACGCAAATACTCTTCGTATGGCCAATGTGCAGATAGCCGTTCGGCTCGGGCGGAAAACGTGTTTCGACCCGCTGCGACCATTTGTCGTTGCGATTGTCTTCGTCAATGATATTGCGAATGAAATTATTTACCGCCGGGGCGTCGTTGCGATCGGTGTTCATGCGAGAAAGAGAGAGCGGACGAGGGCGCTAGCGTTGAAGACTTGCAGCTTGCGTTCGGTAAGACTTATCTGGTCTTTCGATTCTACCTTAGCGAGAGGGTCAGGACAGCGCAGGCCAGGATTTTGCCGCGATGTGCGGCGTGGCTGCGACATCGCGGCGCCTGGGTGGTTGTAACGAGGCCGAGCCGTTTCCTATACCGGATGTATCCAGCGTAATGGGACGTAAATCGAATTGTCGGCAATGGTGGGAGAATTTTAAGATAATTTTGTGTTTCGAAATAATGAATTTGTAAGGTTAGAATGTGAACAGTATCGACGATAAAAAAGACAGTCTCATCATGAACAAGATCAGGCGGGTTTCGTTTCAGGTTGCATGGGTTGCGGCAATTGGCGTGTTTATCGCTTCGCTTTCGGTGTGTGCGATGAGCCGTACGCAGGCGCACGCGGGTATTGGTGCGGCTGCCGGCTGGGCTTTGGGTTACGTGCTGACCGGCGGTCCGCTCGGGACGGTGGCGGGCGGGTTGATCGGGGCTGGGGTGCGATAAAAGGTTTTCGTTCGCCCCGGTGGACGGTTTTGCTCAATGCTCTTGCCGGTCGAGGGAATGGCAGTGACTGACTCGGGGAGAAGTGACGTAGCAGAAACTGGTAAGGCCGTGCTGGTCCGTAGGCAACTCGTGCTTGCCCGAAAGCACTGGTGGCGGAGCGTGTTCATGTCAGGATTCGTGAGAAGGAGGAGGGGCTCAAACATCGGTGGCTCTGGCGAGCACCGTGCTTTTGGGGTACCCGAGTATTGAAACTGCACGCTGTGGACACTTACTTGCCCGCGTTTTGAAAGCGCTTTCTTTGCTTCGTTTCTTTGTAAGCGCGAGTTTCTACACACGTAGCTTCGATGTTTAAGAGGGTTCACGATTGCGTCCGCAATAACAACTTGCGGACGCAATCCATGATCAAGAATGACTTGAGCTTTTTACCCTTGCGGGTGACCCGTGTTGGTGCTGGAGGCAAATGCAACTTCGACCCGGCAGACAAGCAGTGGCTGATCGATGCCTGCTTAGAACCGGGAGCATCGCTGTCGGGCTTAGCCCTGAAGGCTGGGGTAAATGCCAACCAGCTGCACAAATGGGTTCGGCTGCGCGAACAGTCAAACGCC
>LGTG01000110.1 GCA_001190015.1 Candidatus Burkholderia crenata | reverse complement strand
CGACCTCATCGCCGACCTACGCGAGCGGATCTGCACGCACTACCAGCTCGCACTGCACGAGCTACAGCGCGAACAACGCGCGCCTCCCGTGAACGCTCGCCTGACCTATGTCGACGATCCATTCTGAGCACGAGCAGGCCGACAACCACGGGCTAGCAGCAACGGCCCCTGGTCAACTTCGCTTCTATTCAACCTAACGCCGCCGTTTAGTGTCGAATTTGCACCGCCGCTAACACCCTGTGACATGGCGTCGCGCTTGCCGGTTTGAACGGCTCCGGCGTGCCGTTGGGCCGATGTACTACAAACGATGTGCACGCAAGCTCCATCGGGGGCACGTGCTAGAATTCTCGGTTCGATTTCACCCATGGACCTTAAGCCGCTGAGGTTCCCCGAACTGGGACGCACCCAGCGCGCTCTAAGCCGATACCGCGACGCAGACACTGATCCGATGACCACCGGTTTCCTCCAAAAGTTTTTTGGCAGTCGCAACCAGCGCCTAGTCAAGCAGTACAAAAAGACCGTTGCGGCGATCAATGCTTTCGAGCCGACGATCGAGCAGTACACGGACAAGCAACTGCGCGCGGAGACCGACGAGTTCCGGCAGCGCGTGGCGAGGGGCGAATCGCTCGACCGGTTGTTGCCCGAAGCGTTTGCCGTGTGCCGCGAAGCCAGCAAACGCGTTCTGAAGATGCGTCACTTCGACGTCCAGCTGATCGGCGGCATGGTGCTGCACTACGGCAAGATCGCGGAAATGCGCACGGGCGAGGGCAAGACGCTCGTCGCCACGCTGGCGGCATATCTGAACGCGTTGTCCGGGCGCGGCGTGCACGTGGTCACGGTGAACGACTACCTCGCGCAACGCGACGCCGAGTGGATGGGTAAGCTCTACAACTTCCTCGGGTTGTCGTGGGGCATCAACCTCTCGCAGATGGAACACGCGCAGAAGCAGGAAGCTTATGCCGCGGACATCACGTACGGCACGAACAACGAGTTCGGCTTCGACTACCTGCGCGACAACATGGTCTATGAAACCCACGCGCGCGTGCAGCGCCCGCTGAATTTCGCGATCGTCGACGAAGTGGACTCGATTCTTATCGACGAAGCGCGTACGCCGCTGATTATTTCCGGCCAGGCCGAAGATCACACCGAATTCTACGTGCGCATGAATGCGCTGCCGCCGCTGCTCGAGCAGCAGATCGGCGAAGAGAAGGCGGACGGCACGGGTGTCGAGAAGCCGGGCGACTACACGCTCGACGAAAAAGCGCGTCAGGTTTTCCTCACCGAACAAGGTCACGAAAAGGCCGAGCGCCTGCTGGCCGAGTGGGGCCTGATCGGTGAAGGCGAAAGTCTTTATGCGGCGCAAAACATTACGCTGATGCATCACGTGTACGCCGCGTTACGCGCACACACGCTGTTTTTCCGCGACCAGCATTACGTGGTCCAGGGCAACGAAGTCGTGATCGTCGACGAGTTCACCGGCCGCATGATGACCGGCCGGCGCTGGTCAGACGGCCTGCATCAGGCCGTGGAAGCGAAGGAACACGTCAAGATCCAGAACGAGAACCAGACGCTTGCGTCCATCACGTTCCAGAATTTCTTCCGCATGTACTCGAAGCTGTCCGGCATGACCGGTACGGCCGATACCGAAGCGTACGAATTCAACGAGATCTACGGCCTGGAAACGGTCGTGATCCCGACGAACCGTCCGCCGAAGCGGATCGACAAGCAGGATCAGATCTACAAGGCAGCGAAGGAACGCTACGACGCCGTGACGCGCGATATTCGCGAATGCGTCGAGCGCGGGCAACCGGTGCTAGTCGGTACCACGTCCATCGAGGCGTCGGAGTTGCTGTCCGGCATGCTCACGCAAGCGGGCCTCAAGCACGAAGTGTTGAACGCGAAGCAGCACGCACGCGAAGCGGCAATTGTTGCGGAAGCCGGGCGGCCAGCTGCGGTCACCATTGCGACGAACATGGCCGGTCGCGGTACTGACATCGTGCTGGGCGGCAATGTGGAGAAGCAGTCGTCGTTTATCGAAGTAGATGAATCGCTCTCCGACGAAGAAAAACAACGCCGCATCAAGCATCTCGAAGACGAATGGCAAGCGCTGCATGACCGCGTAAAGGCGGCGGGCGGACTGCATATCATTGGTACGGAACGGCACGAATCGCGTCGTATCGACAATCAATTGCGTGGTCGTGCCGGACGTCAGGGCGATCCGGGTTCGTCGCGGTTCTATCTGTCGCTCGACGATCCGCTTTTGCGTATCTTCGCCGGCGACCGTGTGCGGTCGATCATGGACCGCCTGAAGATGCCGGAAGGCGAGGCGATCGAGGCGGGCATTGTCACGCGCTCGATCGAATCGGCGCAGCGCAAGGTGGAAGCACGCAACTTCGACATTCGCAAGCAATTGCTCGAGTACGACGACGTATCGAACGATCAGCGCAAGGTGATCTACCAGCAGCGCAACGAACTGCTCGAAGCAACCGATGTGGCCGAGACCATCACCGCCATGCGCCAGAGCGTGATCACCGAGGTTACGCGTACGTACATTCCGGCGGGAAGCATTGAAGAGCAATGGAGCGCGCCGGAACTGGAAGAAGTGCTGCGCAACGAATGGTCACTCGATCTCGCCGTCCAGGAGATGATCAACGAGTCTAATTCCATCGACGCGGACGAGATTCTGGAAGCGGTAGTTTCCGCCGCCGCCGAAAGCTACGAAGCCAAGGTCGCGCTGGTCGGACGTGAATCGTTCAGTGCATTCGAACGTTCGATCATGCTGCAGACGCTCGACAGTCGCTGGCGCGAGCACCTCGCCGCACTGGATCACCTGCGTCAGGGTATCCATCTGCGCGGTTACGCGCAGAAAAATCCGAAGCAGGAATACAAGCGCGAGGCGTTTGAACTATTCGCCGCCATGCTTGATTCGGTGAAGCAGGAAGTCACGCGGGTCGTGATGAACGTGCAGATCCAGTCGCCGAAGCAGCTTGAAGAAGCCGCCGAACAGTACGAAGAGAAAGGCAGTCATCTAGAGAACGTGTCGTTCCAGCACGCGGAATTCGTGGATGGCGGCGCGGCGGCAGCATCGGTCGCGGCAGATGCCACTACACAGATGATCAATCAGGCGATGGCATACGGCGACGACACGACCGTCGCCACCCGCGCAGCGGACGACGTGCCGAAGGTCGGCCGCAACGACCAGTGCCCGTGCGGCAGCGGCAAGAAGTACAAAAACTGTCACGGCAAGCTTGCATAATCAACGGCTGAAGAGCAGTAGCGAGCAAACAAAGAGCATTGGAGACAGGCGACGCAGCGATGCGTCGTTTGTTTTTGGTAGGCTGGTTTTTGTATCCCCGGGCGTCCGTCTTTCAAACAAGTCAGGCTCCGTTTCTTTCATCCCTGTGCCGTTGCGCCTCCTGTGCGCCGGCACTCGCTACTTTCAGCGAGTCGCGAACATGGCCGTCAATTTCCCCTCGATCGATCCCGCCCACCTGTTTCCCGTCGCCGGCGTCACGCTAGGCTCGGCCGAGGCGAACATTTGAAAACCGAATTGCAAGGACGTGCTGGTCAATACAGATCGAAGAAGGTGCGACGGTCGGCGGCGTGTTCACGCAAAACCGTTTCTGCGCGGCGCCCGTGACGGTGTGTCGCGAGCATCTGGACGCAGTGCGCGCAGGCGCCAAGGGCATTCGTGCGCTGGTGGTGAACACGGGCAACGCGAACGCGAGAACCGGCGAACCGGGTATGGCGCACACGCGCGAAACGTGTGAGGCGCTGGCGGCGCTGCTGGACCTGGAAGCCACGCAGATTCTGCCGTTTTCCACCGACGTGATTCTCGAGCCGCTGCCCGTTGATCGTTTGAAAGCGGGATTGCCCATCGCGCTGGCGAATCAAAAGCCAGCTCACTGGTACGACGCCGCGCAAACCATCATGACCACGGACACCGAAAGCAGCATCGCGTCAGGTTCAGATCGATGGCCATACGGTCACGCTGTCGAGTATCAGCAAGGGCGCTGGCATGATCCGGCCGAATATGGCGACCATGCTCGGTTTTCTCGCCTGCGACGCCGCTGTCACGCAACCAGTGCTCGATACGTTGATCAAGCACGTTGCAGATCGCTCGTTCAACTGCATCACCATTGACGGCGATACTTCGACGAACGATTCGTTTATCGTGATTGCTTCGGGCAAGTCGACGCTGCTTTTGATCACTTCCACAGACTCGCCCGCTTATTTCGCGTTGCGCGAGGCGGTAAAGTCGGTGGCGCAGGAGCTGGCGGAACTGATCGTGCGCGACGGCGAGAGCGCAACCAAGTTCATGACAGGGCGGCAGGAGCGAAGCCGAATGCCGCCTGATCGCGTATGCGATCGGCCATTCGCCGCTCGTCAAGACCGCGTTCTACGCGTCCGATCCCAACCTCGGCCGGATTCTTGCCGCTATCGGTTATGCGGGCGTGGCGGATCTCGACGTGAATAAGATCGATCTGTATCTCGACGAAGTCCTGGTCGCTAAGAACGGTGGCCGCAATCCTGAGTATCACGAGGAAGACGGCCAGCGCGTGATGAAGAAAAGCGAGATCGCGATCCGCGTGTTGCTAGGCCGCGGTCAGGCCGACGCCACCATCTGGACGTGCGATCTTTCGCACGATTACGTCAAAATCAACGCCGACTACCGGTCCTGAACCACACACATTTCCATGGATAAACTCGAACAATTTCTGACCCGCGCCGAAGCCGTCCTGGCGCGCGTAGAAGGGATGTTGCCGCCGGCTCCGCCCGAAATCGACTGGAACAGCGCCGTGGTGTTTCTCTGGCGCAAGCGCCAGGGACGTGGGTTCCTGCAGCCGGTGGCGAATTTGTCGCCGTTGTCGCTCGACGATCTTTGCAATATCGAGCGCCAGAAGGGGCTTATCGAGCAGAACACGCGGCAGTTCGTGCGCAAGTCGCCGGCGAACAACGTGCTGCTGACGGGCGCACGCGGCACGGGGAAGTCATCGCTGATCAAGGTCTGCCTGAACGCGTACCACGCGGAAAGATTGCGGCCGATCGAAGTCGATAAAGACGATCTGCACGATCTCGGCGATATCGTCGACCTGATCTCGGTGGGGCCGGAACGGCTCATTGTTTTTTGCGACGACCTCTCGTTCGAAGAGGGTGAGTCGGGCTACAAGGCGCTGAAAGTGGCGTTGGACGGCTCGATTTCCACACAATCGGACAACGTGCTGATCTACGCAACGTCGAACCGGCGTCATTTGTTGCCCGAATATATGAGCGAAAACGAGACGTACAAACACACGTCCGACGGTGAAATTCATCCCGGCGAAGTAGTCGAGGAAAAAATTTCGCTATCCGAGCGATTCGGCCTGTGGGTGAGCTTCTATAAGTTCAAACAGGACGATTACCTGACGATCGTCGGGCACTGGCTGAAGCATTTCGGCTGCCAGGAAGAAGAGATCGCCAGTGCTCGCGGCGACGCACTCGTGTGGGCGCTGGAGCGCGGATCGCGCTCGGGACGCGTGGCGTGGCAATTCGCCCGGGACTGGTTGGGCCGCAAGGCATGAGTACTTCTACTACGAGCGTTTCAAACACGGCGTCCGATGAACACAAGGTGACGGATGTCGCGGTGGGCTTGCTCGTTCAGCCAGACGGCCGTTATTTGCTGGCGCAGCGTCCGGAAGGCAAGCCGTATGAAGGTTACTGGGAGTTTCCCGGCGGCAAGCTGGAAGCGGGGGAAAGTGTTGAAGCGGCGCTCACGCGGGAATTGCATGAGGAATTGGGCATCGACGTGACCGGTTGCGAGCGCTGGCGGACCCTCGAACACGATTACCCCCATGCGTACGTGAGGCTCTACTTTTGCAAGGTAACGGCGTGGAGCGGGGAGCCGGTCGGACGTGAAGGCCAGGCACTGGCCTGGCAGCATCTTCCCGCCGATGTCACGCCGCTGCTGCCCGCAGCCATTCCGGTGCTGGAATGGCTTGCGACTGAAGCAGTCTAGCAGGCTGTTGAAATTGGGTCCCGTGTAAGCGG
>LGTG01000109.1 GCA_001190015.1 Candidatus Burkholderia crenata | reverse complement strand
CACGGCGCCCCGGGCTGGTGTGCCTGCGCACTGCCTGCCAAAACCACTCGGCGAACCCGCAATTCAGCAGCAAATTGCATGTGCAAACTTTGCATGTGCAAACCTCTTGAACACTGCTTCGGTCGTCATGACGGGGCGCTTTTCAACAGCCTGCTAAAGGCACCGACATTAGTCGATACTCCGAGCGAGAACTCGACGCAGTTGCGAACGCGCTTAATTGCAGACCACGCAAAGCCCTCGATTGGAAGACACCAGCCGAGGCGTTTGAAGAGTTAATATTCGCAACCTAAATGATGGTGTTGCAACGACTGCTTGAACCTAAGCCGGCGGGACTCGAACTAATGGGTATCGACAAATATGGTTGCGACTTGCGGACTCCCGGAACGCACAATCGTTTCACTTTCGATAAACCGAAACAAACTCGCGCGGAACTGAATGCCGCGTTGATCGACCGTATTGAACGGCATAGGTGATGATTGTCTGAACTTGCAATCGCACGATGTGTGTCTTTATGTCGATAAATTACAAGATGGCGTTACGGCAATGGGGCAATTTGGGCAAACTCGCACGGGATGGAAGGTTTAATCGATATGTTTCGGGTTATTTTCATTTCATGAAAGACTTTGCCGGTTAATTTAACGATGTAAGTAAGATGAATGCGGAGCTTCGGCAACGATTCATCGAATCACACCAATTGTTACGGACGCCCGTTCGACTCAATCGATTTAAATCGATAGTGTAGAAACGTGCGTAAAATCCTGGTTGTGTTAATCTGCGATCTATTGAGAGGCTTTACGTTATAACTGGAACGGGCGACGACTCGTACACTGCAAACTACAAAGGAAATCATCATGCCGTCTTACAAGGAACTTCTCGTGCAGCGCGAAAATCTCGAACGACAGATTGAAGAAGCGAAGTCGCGGGAATATGCCGAAATTCTCAATGAAATCAAGCAGAAGATGGCCGACTACGGCATCACGCTTGCTGAATTGGCAGGTGGCCGCGGTGGTAAAAATCTGAAAAATACCACGCGTCCGCGCGCGGGCGTTGCACCGAAGTATCGTGACCCGGACAGCGGCAGCACATGGTCGGGCCGCGGCAAGTCGCCGAAATGGATTGCCGGTCAAGAGCGCGACAACTTCCTAATCCAGAAGTGAGATCGGATTGTTTGAAAAAGCCGCACCATTAAAAGGTGCGGCTTTTTTTGTGCCTCCGCGTCTGCCCGCCGATAGCTGGCACGATTGAAACCAGCCTGCCGCACGGCATTGTGATGATATTCAAGACACAACTGAGAACGCGTCGTGTTTAATTTAAATTTATGATTTTTATATGATTTTTTAGTTTTTAAGTGAGTGCGTTACAGGGCGGCTTGGTAAAATTCGTCACACGATACTTCGAGTAATGACATGTCGCTATCAACAGCGCGCACCATAGAAAAGCAGGATGTAGCCCGCAAAACAACTTTCGCGAGTATCGCGGTGAACTCTGCGCTGATGGCGGCGCAGATTGTCGTCGGCGTGTTTGCGCATTCCCAGGCCTTGATTGCAGATGGCGTTCATTCACTGTCCGATCTGGTGTCGGACTTCATCGTTCTCCTGGCCAATCGGCATAGTACCGCAGCCCCTGACAGCGATCACAACTACGGCCACAGTCGTTATGAAACGGTCGCTTCATTATTTTTCGGCGCGCTTTTCTTTTAAAGCTGTCGGCGTGGGGATGTTATGGCGAGCGGGTGAACGTATTACCAATATTCAAGACATCCCGGAAGTTCACGCAAGTACGCTAAGTTGCGGTGATCGTTTTGATTTCCAAAGAGTTATTGTTTCGCTATATGCTCCGCGCTGCCGAACGCGTGAGATCGGCACTCCTCATCGCAAATGCGTGGCACGCTCGTTCGGACGCCGCGTCGTCGCTATCGGGTATTATTATGATCGGCTGGCGTTTACTGGACCCTATCGCGGCCGCCATTGCCGGTTTTATGATGGCACGGATGGGTTGGACTTTCGGATGGGATGCGCTGCAGGATTTGTCCGATCGCGCGCTGGATCTCGCCGAAACGGATAAGTTACGCATGCTGTTGACCAGCACGCCAGGTATTCGTGACGTGCATGAATTGCGTACCCGGAAAATGGGAGATCTCGCCATTGTTGACACGCTGATTCACGTCGATCCGGAAAATGATCAAATCAATCCGCCGCCGGGAAGAATGCCGATGCGCTCGGCTGTCAGCGACGCCGTAAGCGCCTTATTGGGCGCTTACGGCCTCACGTACAACGCGCTGAACCTGCATATCTGAGCAGCGGCTTCGATATCGACGTGACGCTTCCTGCAGACTTAAGCGACGATCAACTGGCCAGTCTGGAACCCGGCGATTTTGACGCGCTCAAGCGAAAACTCGGCGCACGCGAGATTCGGTTTACACGAACTGCAAGAAATGGGCCGAACATGGTCATTACTGAATCGACTGCCGTTTCACGCCCTAATTAATAAAATGTCAATATTAATGTATTTTAAATACATCTTAAAGCGGCAATTGCGTATCGAATTTGATTTCGCGCAGGACGACGCTAGTCCGGACTTGCGCGACTGCCGAAATCTTGAAGATGCGGTCGTGTAGAAAAGCGTCGTAGGACTTGGTATCCGGAGCGACAATTTTCAGGATGCAATCCGCTTCGCCCGTGGTGCTATAGCATTCCGTCACTTCCGGGCACGTAGTGATCTCGCGTTCGAATTGCTCGACACCGCCTTCTGTATGACGGGTGAGATGAATATGAGCGAGCGCGCAGACATGCAAACCGAGTTTTTCTTGATCGCGCAATGCGGTGTAGCGCTGGATCACCCCCGACTGCTTCATGTCCTTGATATGCCGCCAGCACGGAGTCCTCGACAGCCAGACCTGGTCGGATATCTCCTGAACCGAACGGTGGGCGTCCAGTCGCAGAAGTCGCAGGATTTTTTGTGAAAACGTGTCGAGAGTCAACTGCGCCTCCTTTCGGTCGCTACTAACTCCAATAGTAGAGTAGAGGCGGCGGAAAAGAAGCGCAATGTCAAACGCCTGCGGTGAGCAATATTGCCTAACTCAGCGCCCAGACTGCGCGTTTTGTCCTTCGATGTTCTTGGTCGTCCGGCGTTTCGCCAGTCGCTTTCAGCGACGCCAGAAGTGCCCGTTGAGTCTGCAATTCGGCCAGCATGTTGCAGAAAAGAGCACCTTGTTCAACGGCGTCATCGAGCGCGACGTGCGTATGCGGGAGTTCGTCGAACCAGTGTTTCGGCAAACGCGGTTTGATCGCCTTCCGGTAGGGCAGATCGGTCAGCGCGAACGCGAGCGTCTTGATGTCGAGCGCCGACCATGAGAACGGGCAGCGTTCAGCGAAACGCATCATGTACCAAAACATGTAGGTGAAGTCGAAACCGGCCGGATAGGCGACGAACACCGGCTTGCCAGGCAACGCCTCGACCCATTCCACGTACGCCCGCAAAGCGGTGAGCGGTTGCTGCAAGTCGGTCCGGCATGCGGCCCATGCCTCGGGCTGGGTTTTCCACCACGCGGCTTGAATAGGGTGAGGCGCCGCGTCTTCCAGTGTCTCGAGATTGGCTGAGAACGTGCCGATCAACTCCTTGTGTTCCGTATAGGCCGCCGACGCAAAACTCACCATGGAATGCGGGCCGGGGATTGGGCCATCAGCTTCGACATCTGTGCTGACGTAGATTTCAGGAATGGCGATGCTCATGCGTTGATCCTGTCGGCGACAAACGGATTGGTGCGGCGTTCATGTCCGAACGTGGAGGTTGGGCCGTGGCCCGGCACGAACGTGACGTCATCGCCCAGTGGCCAAAGCTTGTCCCGCACTGAGCGCACGAGGTCCGAATGGTCGCCGCGCGGAAAATCAGTACGGCCAATCGAGCCCGCGAACAGCACGTCGCCGACCAAGGCCAGGCGATTCGCCCGGCTGAAGAAGATCACATGGCCCGGGGTATGTCCGGAGCAGTGATAGACCTCCATGGTTTCGTCGCCGAACTGAACCGAGTCACCTTCTTGCAGCCACCGGTTGGGCGTGAAGGCCTGCGCTTCGCCGAAGCCGAAGCGCTTGCTTTGTGCCGGCAATTGGTCGATCCAGAAAGCGTCCTCGGCGTGCGGTCCGTGGATCTCCACGCCGTAGTGATCGGCGAGCGCCTTTGCTCCGCCGCAGTGATCCAGATGTCCGTGCGTGAGCAGTACCTTGTCAACGGTCACATCGAGTTGTTCGACTGCGCTGATGATCCGCTCGACTTCACCGCCTGGATCGACAACGACCGCGCGGCCCGTTGTCTCGCACACGACGATTGAACAGTTTTGCTGGAATGGTGTCACAGAAATAAGGGTGACCTTCATGGCCGGGAACCGAGGCGTGTAAAAACGTCCATTGTAACGGGCGAAAACCGGGGCTGAGGCAGCGCGCCAACCGTTGACCGAAGGGGCGAAATGTGCCTAAAAAAATAGGCAGAAACCGCAATTTTTACGCCAACGGAGAAAATGAGTAACATTTTGTTCGTCTCTGGGTGGTCCGCCTATGCGTTTGAGTATACTAAAAGTAGTTGCGATATGGTTTAACTATGCTAATAACTGGGCAATGAGAAATACGAGTAGCGCGTTTTTACAATTGTCATCAAGTACGCAATTCGGAGCAGAGATGCTTCGAAATCGCAATCAAGCATCAGTTTCGGCCAATGTACGCGTTTTGTCCAGCCAGGTGCGATGCACCTGCCAACGGCCTTAGCTGCCGCTACGCTGGGCTGGATGGGGCCTACGCCGCCGTTCCTGCGCAGTTGAACGCGCAAGAACGTGTGATCCACGTTCGATGGCGGCATGTGGGGTCTGGTCAAGCTGCCGGGGACAGGTTGCGCCAGACGTGAAAACTAACCGGGCATTTGCGGCGAGGTATGCCGCACCCGAGCACTGGCTCGCTGTTGAACTTTCGAGCGGTATGTATCTTTGAGCGGAAAAAGCCTTGAGTTGCCTATGCACGTCCGCGTTTTGTCGGACGGTTGAGGCGGCTCGAACTGTTGATTACACGTCTATGAATGTACGGCTAGCTCGACATCTCGGGAGTCTTTTGGTCTTTGCAATCCTCACGGGTTGCGCCATGCCGCCGAGCGGCGACGATCAGGCCAGCGCGCTTAGAACCGGCACGCAGTCGACCGCGACAAGCAACGCTGCAAATACGGGCCGAGGTCCGGCACGTCTGGCTGCACCGCTTGCCTACGACTCCGGGCTGAATGCATTGCCTCCGTCGGCCAGCAATTCGTCCGACACATTTTCGCTTGCCAACGCGGAGTCCATCACCGCCGGGCCTGACGTCAGCGACTTCGAGCAGCAGGGCCGCGCTTCCTGGTATGGACGCGGTTTCCACGGTCGCAAGACGGCCAGCGGCGAAAGTTACGACATGCATGCGCTCACCGCGGCGCATCGCACGTTACCGCTTGCTTCGTGGGTTCGTGTGACCAATGAGGCGAATCACAAAACGGTGGTTGTCAAGATCAACGACCGCGGCCCGTACGCGCGTGGCCACGTGATTGACCTTTCCTATGCAGCCGCTGCCGTGCTGGGCATGCGTGGTGCCGGTGTCGGAAAGGTGAAGATCGGAGGCTTGACGCAGCAGGAAGCGCGGGCGGCAGCACGAGATCAATCGCTGGCGTCAATCAACCCATCGTCAACTTGTTGCGTGAAAAAACGGGCCGTCGAAACGGCCCGTTTTTTTATTGCCCAGCGCGTTTGCCCGCCTCATTTCTGATCGTTCTCGCCTTGTTCGCCGCGCGCCTTATCCATTGCCAGCGCCCTTGTATAAAGCGCGTTCCGCGATACACCCGTCAATGTTGCCGCCAGTCTCGCAGCGCTGCTCACCGACAACTCCTCCAGCAAGGTCGCGAGCAACGCATCATGAGCGTCGTCCGCCGCTTCCTTCTGTGGCGCGCCTTCCACCACAAGAACGAATTCGCCGCGTTGCCGGTTTGCATCGCCGAATAGCCACGTTGGCCCTTCGGCCAGGGTGCATCGATGGATGCTCTCATGTAACTTGGTCAGCTCACGGGCAATCAGCAATTGCCGCTCGCCACCGAACGCGCGCTCAAGCGCCTGCACCGTTTCCACAATCCGATGCGGTGCTTCGTAGAACACGAGCGCCTGCGTGTGCGTGAGCAGCGACTGCAATTGCGTGTCGCGCTGCTTCGCTTTGGTGGCAAGAAAGCCGATGAACAAAAACGTGTGAACCCATGCGCCAGCTATGCTGAGCGCGGTGGTGAGCGCGCTCGCGCCCGGTAACGGAATGACAGGAAAGCCCGCTTCGCGCACGGCATCGACCAGCTTCGCGCCGGGGTCCGAGATGCCTGGCGTGCCTGCGTCGGACACGCACGCAATGCGTTCGCCATTGCGCAGATGCGCGATCAAGTTCTCGGCGGCGCTGCGCTCATTGTGTTCGCGCACGGCTATGGTCGGCTTCGAAATGCCGTAGCGCGACAGCAGTTGCGACGTGTTGCGCGTGTCTTCGGCCGCCACCCGGTCGACGAGTCCGAGCACGCGCAGCGCACGCACCGTGATGTCCGCGACATTGCCAATGGGTGTCGCGACTATATAGAGCGCGCCAGCCGGAAATTTCTGGCCAAGGGCCAATTCGAAGAGAGGAGTCATGAGGCGGGTGGTATGCGGAAAACGCCATTGTGCCATGCGATGAGGGACAACTTTTTGGGGAACGGAGTGTCGAAAACGATCCGAAACGCGTTCGAGCAACGCGCGCTTGAATACCTGCAGCGGTAACGCCTGCGTTTTGTCGCGCGCAATTTCTCCTGTCGCGGTGGCGAAATCGATCTCGTGATGCGTGAGATCGGCAGCCAGCGTGCGCTTGTATTCGTGGAGGTACGCGCGCGCCGCAGCCACCAGTTCGCGTTGGCGGCAGTGAGCGTCGGCGGCTGGTGCTCGCGGCGCAGCACTATCTGATGACGTAGCGAGGGGCGTTGCCCGTGTGCCGCTTCGACGTGATCGCGTTCGATGCAGGCCGTATCGTGTGATTAAGCGATGCTTTTCGCTCCGATACGTCGTGAAAATGGCCGCATCTTAAGTGACGCGGACAGTGAGTGCGGTAAACTGCGCGGCGCCTGCGCGCCGGGTTGATCGCGGTCTTATGTTTAACCGTTGTGCGAGGGCGCACTGCGGTGAGGCGCGTACCGTGAGGTGCCGAAGCTCAAGTATTCAAGTGGTGCAGCATTGGTTTGGCAGCAAGTCGTCTAAGCAAATCATCGAAGCAGTCCGTCAATGAACCACCGCGCATGGCGCGGCCGATAACCGAGAGTCGATGTCCGTCGAACGTATCCAGCAACATTTCCGCGAAAATGCGGCAGTCCATCGCGAAGCACTCGACACGCTTGCTTTTCCTGTCGCCGCAGCCATTGGGCGAATTGAACCGGTTGTTGCAACATCTCGAAATTTGGAGGTGTTAAATGGGGCGACCGCGGGGCTGGGGCTCGAAACAAACCGGGAGGCCGATGATGCCATCGCCGGGCAGGCCAGGTGTCAATCAGTTTGAGACGAAGCAAGCGTTCTGGAAATTTATTGCCGAGGGAATGGAAAGTGACGTTGCGGCGCTGGCC
>LGTG01000108.1 GCA_001190015.1 Candidatus Burkholderia crenata | reverse complement strand
ACGGAAGCCGTAGCTGGAGTCCGAGAACGTCGGGTCCCACTGCCTTTGCAGCACCTGCAGCACCGCCTGCTGGATAAACCGATCGAGCGCAGACGGGATGCCGAGCTTACGCACGCCACCCCCATCCGGCTTGGCCGTCATGCCGTCCACGCCCGGTGCACCTTTGTTCGCTTTCACGCGTTTCAACGCCTGCTTCAGGTTCTCCCGTTCACATATTTCTTCCATCAGTCGGTCGCAAGCCGACGGGCTTTCAGACTCGGGGTTCGCCGCCACAGGTTCAACCCCTCGGACGGCGGTCATCCGGGCTTCACCCAGACCTCCAGCACCAAGGACGCGATGCGTTTTCTGCTGCGCTTCCATGTCGAGTTCTCCGGCCTAATCGCCGCTCCTTTCCGTTTGGGCCTTCGGCGTCGCCGCCCTAATATGCCCGCTGCTGACTCCTGTCGGGCGCTCAGCGGTCCTTGCGAACCGCTCAGTCCTGAGTCCAGGACACCCGGCAGGCCTCCCGAGGTAAGCTCAACCGCCTTCACCGCACACCTGCCGGATTTACCACCCCAGCCCTTGATGGTTATGGACTTCGCGATCCATTGCTCGCTCGTCCGCCTGGGTAGGCCTCACATCCGATTTCTGTTCGTCAGGTCGCGGCTTCTTTGCTACACGCTTCTTTTAGACTCCGCTTCGCGACGACGCCCTTGCGTTTCGCTAGTCCTTCACCACCATCAGGTTGGACAGGGGACTTACACCCCCAAGTTGTTGCGCATGTTCGGCGCATAATAAAAAACCCGCAGAGCCAATAGCTCTGCGGGTTTGCTGATACTTCTCTACACTTATTCAGACTGCTTTGGACGTTGCTTGCGAAACGGTTTGGGTGGGTGCTGACGGGCTCGAACCGCCGACCTACGCCTTGTAAGGGCGCCGCTCTACCAACTGAGCTAAGCACCCGCTTCGCGAATCTTTTTCTGCGATTTTCTCAAGCGATCTTCACCATGCTGCGAAGTGCGTGATCCGCTCCGCCAGACTTGAAACTGTTTCAAACCATTATATACCCAGTATACCCAACTAGCTGATTAGCTTAGCGCATCTTTCAGCGCTTTGCCAGGGCGGAACTTCGGAACTTTCGCGGCTTTGATCTTGATTTCGTCGCCGGTGCAGGGGTTACGGCCGATACGTGCCGTCCGCTTGCCCACGGCAAAGGTGCCGAAGCCGACCAGCGTCACCGAACCGCTCTTCTTCAGGGTCGTCTTGACCCGCCGATCACGGCTTCGAGCGCGCGACTAGCCACCGCTTTGGAGATGTCTGTTTGCTGCGCAATATGGTCGATCAGGTCAGTCTCATTGTGATTCCCCGAATGATGGTCCGTGGATGGGCGATACTGCAAGAGTAGGTTCACGACAGGCTGCTTGAGCACGCGGGCCTCGGAAGCTCCGGTGCGGCGGTCATTAGAAGTAGCCGAAACAGGCGTCAACCGGGATTGAGCCTGATTAGAGGGCCTCTGAGGCATTAAAGCGTGTGGTGGACGCACCATAAAAAACCCGTGTGGTCAGTTCACACTGACCACACGGGTTTTGGGGTTCGCTCGACTCTGGTGCAACCGCTTCCGGCCGCGCCTCGACGGGCGTTTAATGCTTCACGAACTTACCAGCTGCCGGCGCGTCCTTCTTTTCCGCAACAGCAGGCGTTGCCGGCTTGGCTTCTTCTTCCGGCAAGGCAGCGGGAACACGTTCGAGCGCAAGCTCGAGGACCTTGTCGATCCAGCGAACCGGAACGATTTCGATCGCATTCTTCACGTTGTCCGGAATCTCGGCCAGATCCTTCGTGTTTTCTTCAGGGATCAGCACGAGCTTGATGCCGCCGCGATGCGCCGCCAGCAACTTTTCCTTCAATCCGCCGATAGGCAACACTTCGCCGCGCAACGTGATTTCGCCCGTCATGGCCACGTCTGCACGAACCGGAATACCGGTCAGCATAGACACCAGCGCTGTCGCCATCGCGATACCGGCGGACGGACCGTCCTTCGGCGTTGCGCCTTCGGGCACGTGGATGTGGATATCCTTCTTCTCGAACGCCTCATCCGACACACCCAGACGACGTGAACGCGAACGTACCACTGAACGCCCTGCCTCGACCGACTCCTTCATCACGTCGCCGAGCAAGCCCGTGCGGATGATGTTGCCCTTACCCGGCATCACGGCGGCTTCGATGGTCAGCAGATCGCCACCCACTTCCGTCCACGCGAGACCCGTCACCTGGCCGACCTGGTTCTCCTTCGCTGCCAGACCAAAGTCAGTCTTGCGCACGCCGAGGAACGTGTCGAGATTACTGCCATCGACCTTGACCGCGCCTTCTGCCTTCTTCAGCAGAAGCATCTTCACGACCTTGCGGCAGATCTTCGACATTTCGCGCTCGAGCGAACGAACGCCGGCTTCACGCGTGTAGTAACAAATGATGCCGCGGATCGCTTCTTCCGTCAGATCCATCTCGCCAGCCTTCAGGCCGTTATTGCGGGTTTGCTTCGGCAACAGGTACTTCTGCGCGATGTTGACCTTCTCGTCCTCGGTGTAACCCGAGAGGCGAATCACTTCCATCCGGTCGAGCAACGGCGGCGGAATGTTCAGCGAGTTCGACGTCGCCACGAACATCACGTCTGACAAGTCGAAGTCCACTTCGATGTAGTGATCGGCGAACATATGGTTCTGTTCCGGATCGAGCACCTCAAGCAGCGCGGACGCGGGGTCGCCACGGAAATCCATGCCCATCTTGTCGACTTCGTCGAGCAGGAACAGCGGATTGCGCACGCCGACTTTCGCCAGGCTTTGCAGGATCTTGCCTGGCATCGACCCGATATACGTGCGACGGTGACCGCGAATCTCGGACTCGTCATGCACGCCGCCAATCGCCATGCGCACGAACTTGCGGTTCGTTGCGCTGGCGATCGACTGGCCCAGTGAGGTCTTGCCGACGCCTGGAGGCCCGACGAGGCACAGGATAGGCGCCTTGACCTTTTCAACGCGTTGTTGGACCGCAAGATACTCGAGGATCCGTTCCTTGACCTTCTCAAGGCCAAAGTGATCTTCGTCGAGCACGCGTTCCGCATTCGAGAGGTCATTGTTGACCTTGCTCTTCTTGCGCCACGGCAAACCGATCAGCGTGTCGATGTAATTGCGCACGACGGTGGCTTCAGCCGACATCGGCGACATCAGCTTGAGCTTCTTGAGCTCGGCATCAGCCTTCTTCTTGGCTTCCTTCGGCATGCGCGCGTTGGTGATGCGCTTCTCGAGTTCCTCGAGATCCGCACCGTCCTCGCCTTCGCCCAGTTCCTTCTGGATCGCCTTGACTTGTTCGTTCAGGTAGTACTCGCGCTGGCTCTTTTCCATCTGACGCTTCACGCGTCCACGGATACGCTTTTCGACCTGCAGAATGTCGATCTCGGCTTCGAGCTGAGCAAGCAGATGCTCAAGGCGTTCCACAACCGTGAACATCTCGAGGATGTGCTGCTTCTGGTCGAGCTTCAGCGGCAAATGCGCAGCGATGGTATCGGCCAGGCGACCCGCTTCGTCAATACCCGACAGCGACGTCAGGATCTCGGGAGGGATCTTCTTGTTGAGTTTCACGTATTGATCGAACTGCGACACAATCGCGCGGCGCAGCGCTTCAGTTTCAGCGCTGTCGGCGTGGTCGGGTTCGAGCGGCATCACGTTGCAGGAAAACTGTGTTTCCTGTTCTTCGATCGTGAGCGTCTTGGCACGCTGCAAGCCTTCGACCAGCACCTTCACGGTACCGTCCGGCAGCTTCAGCATTTGCAGGATGTTTGCGATACATCCCACTTCGTACATGTCTTTTTCGGTCGGCTCGTCTTTCGCAGCGGTCTTCTGGGCGACAAGCATAATGTGTTTGCCACCTTCCATCGCGGCTTCGAGTGCCTTGATCGATTTGGGGCGTCCGACAAAAAGCGGAATCACCATGTGCGGGAAAACGACTACGTCACGCAGCGGAAGCAGCGGGAGAGTAATACGTTCCTGCGGGAGGAGTTGGATTCCTGACATCTTCATTTCCCCAGTAGTGGAATCAATTCAGTCGTAAATAAGGCCGTCAAAATGGATTGCAAGCCTTAAGCGTGTGGGAAAAGATCAATGAATCGAAAAAATTCGCCTCAGTAACACGTGTCAGTAACGTCCACAAGATATCCGAAAAATAAACAAAAAGCCGTTCACGTTGCCATGAACGGCTTTTCGCCGACACACAGCCCAACTCAGTTAGAACCTGCTACCTTCGGCGTGTCTTCGTAGATCAAAAGCGGCTTGCCATCGCCATCAATTGTGTTGTCGTCCACGATGACCTTGCTCACACCTTTCATTGCGGGCAACTCGTACATCACGTCCAGCAACGCTTGTTCCAGAATGGACCGCAGACCACGCGCACCCGTCTTGCGGCGGATAGCCTTCAACGCGATTGCCTTCAACGCACCCGGACGAATCTCCAGGTCCACGCGTTCCATATTGAACAGCTTGTGATACTGCTTCACCAGCGCATTCTTCGGCTCGGTCAGGATCTTGATCAGCGCGTCTTCATCCAGCTTGCCGAGCGTCGCCACCACGGGCAGACGGCCGATCAGCTCGGGGATCAGACCAAACTTGATCAAATCTTCCGGTTCCACTTCGCGCAGCACTTCGCCCGCGTCGCGATCAACTTTACTCTTCACGCTTGCGCCAAAACCAATACCCGTCTTTTCCGTCCGGTAGATGATGACCTTCTCGAGGCCGTCGAACGCGCCGCCGCAAATGAACAGGATATTGGTGGTGTCAACTTGGATGAAGTCCTGGTTTGGATGCTTGCGGCCGCCTTGCGGGGGCACCGACGCCATCGTGCCTTCGACCAGCTTCAGCAGCGCTTGCTGGACGCCCTCGCCCGACACGTCGCGCGTGATGGACGGGTTATCCGACTTGCGGCTGATCTTGTCGATTTCGTCGATATAGACAATGCCACGCTGGGCCTTGTCGACTTCGTAGTTACAGTTTTGCAGTAGCTTCTGAATAATGTTTTCAACGTCTTCGCCCACATAGCCGGCTTCCGTCAGCGTGGTTGCGTCTGCAATCACGAACGGGACGTTCAACATGCGCGCGAGCGTTTGTGCAAGCAAGGTCTTGCCCGAACCCGTGGGTCCAATCAGCAGGATGTTGCTCTTCGACAACTCGATATCGTTTTTCTTCTCGAGATGCTTGAGGCGCTTGTAGTGGTTATACACCGCCACTGCAAGAATCCGCTTTGCGCGTTCCTGACCGATCACGTACTGGTTCAGGATCTCGCTGATCTCTTGCGGGCTCGGCAGATCCGACTTCGTCAGGCCAGCCTCTTCCGCCGCGCCGGCAGCTTCGTCGCGGATGATTTCATTGCACAAGTCGATGCATTCATCACAGATGAACACAGAAGGACCTGCTATCAGCTTCTTGACCTCATGCTGGCTCTTGCCGCAGAACGAGCAATACAACAGCTTTTCGTTGTTAGAACCTTTTTTGTCCGCCATGGATGTGCGAGCCTCCGGTCACTCGATTACATAATACTCCGCTCAATTCACCTACGCAGAAATGGCATGTGCGCAGGTTGAAAGAGTGTGTGGCGTGTGCTTTGACACCGTTTTCCGCGTTGGCTCCAGCCTGGCGGGCGGCTCGGATTCTCCGTGCTGTCGTTGGCCGCCTGGTCCAAAACCGCAAGGTCCATATGGACAAAAACGGAACGGCCGGCCCGTTATTCCCCAACGACCGGCGCGACGCCCGGTCAGGGGCGCTTGTGAAGAACCTGATCGACGATACCGTACGCCTGCGCGTCATCGCCGGACATGAAATTGTCGCGGTCGGTGTCGCGTGCGAGACGTTCCACCGGCTGACCAGTATGGTGCGACAGCAACTGGTTCAGACGTTCTTTCAGGTACAGGATTTCCCGTGCCTGAATTTCGATGTCCGACGCCTGCCCGCGCGTGCCGCCGAGCGGCTGGTGAATCATCACGCGCGAGTTGGGCAGCGCAACGCGCTTGCCCTTGGCGCCCGCTGCCAGCAGGAACGCGCCCATGCTCGCAGCCAGTCCCATGCACAGCGTGGCGACATCCGGCTTCACGAATTGCATGGTGTCGTAAATGGCCATACCAGCCGACACCGAGCCACCCGGGCTGTTGATGTACAGGCTGATGTCCTTGTCAGGGTTTTCGCTTTCGAGAAACAGCAACTGCGCGACCACCAGATTGGCCGTCTGGTCGTTCACTTCGCCAACCAGGAACACCAGGCGCTCTTTCAGCAGGCGCGAATAGATGTCATAGGCACGTTCGCCGCGGCCGCTCGTTTCCACCACTATGGGCACCAGACCGAGCGCCTTGGTTTCGAAATCATGCGGAGCGTTCGATGCGAGCGTTTCCAATAATTGAGCGCGGAAGGTCATGCAATTTCCTTGTTGGAAATAGGGATACTGAACGGCAAAGGAACATCCGAAAAACAGCACAACTTGGCGACCAGAACCGGCGACACAACCGAAATGCAAAAGAGGCGTGCAGGCCCGTCACCTCGACGGCCCTGCACGCCTTGTAGACGCTGCTTACGCTTGCGCCGTCGCGCTGGCCAATTCTTCGAAGCTTACTTCCTTGTCGCTCACTCGGGCCTTGCCGAGCACGAAGTCCACGACGTTGCTTTCAACAACGTACGCTTCCATTTCGGCGAGGTGCTGCTGATTCGAATAATACCAGCGGACGACTTCTTTCGGGTCCTCGTAGCTTTTCGCGAATTCGTCCACTTCCGCGCGGATCTGTTCCGGCTTCGCCTGCAGGTCGTTAGCCTTGACCAGTTCGGCCAGAACCAGACCCAGCTTGACGCGGCGCTCAGCTTGTTCCGCGAACATTTCTGCGGGAATGGGCGCGTCCGCCGCGTTCGGCACACCGCGTTGTTGCAGATCCTGACGCGCCACTTCCACCAGACGTTGCTGGTCCCGCTCGATCAGCGCCTTCGGCACGTCGAGTTCGGAGATCTTCAGCAAGGCGTCCATGACCTGGTTCTTCACGATCTGCTGCGTGCGGCGCTTGGCTTCACGCTCCAGGTTGTCCTTGATCTCACCGCGCATCTTGGCTGTGTCGCCGTCTTCCACACCCAGCGATTTCGCGAAATCGGTATCGATTTCCGGCAGGTGTACCCATTCGATCTTCTTCATCGTGATGGTGAACTGCGTCGTTTTGCCGGCCACGTCCTTGCCGTGGTAGTCGTCCGGGAACTTGAGGTCGAATTCCTGCGACTCGCCGACCTTCAGGCCGAGCGCCGCCGTTTCGAATTCCGGCAACATGCGGCCTTCACCCAGCACGAACGTGAAGTCTTCAGCGCTGCCGCCTTCGAACAGCACTCCGTCGAGCTTGCCGACGAAGTCCATGGTCACGCGGTCGCCGTCTTTCGCCGCCTTATCCGCGCCGCCGTCACCGTGCTCGCCGGCGTCGCCGCGTGCGTGGTAATGCACGCGTTGCTTGCGCAGGATTTCCAGCGTGCGGTCAATTTCAGCTTCCGAGATGGTCGTGACCGTGCGTTCGATTTCAGCCGTCGCCACGTCACCAATCTTGACTTCGGGGTATACCTCGAAGGTTGCGTCGAACGCGTAGTCGTCCGCTACTTCGCCGCCCTTGGGCGCGAAGCTCGGCTGGCCTGCCACACGCAGGTTTTCAGTGCGCGTGACGTCGAAAAATTCCTTGCCGACCTTGTCGCTCAGCACTTCAGCTTCAACCTGGCCCTGGTACTGCTGCGTCACCATCTTGAGCGGCACCTTGCCAGAGCGGAAACCCGGCATGCGCACATTTTTCGCCAGCTGACGGATACGCGAGTCCACTTCCTTTTGCACCGTATCTTTCGGCAGGGAAATCGTCACACGGCGTTCCAGCTTGCCGAGGTTTTCAACAACGTTAGCCATGGCTTCTATCGTCCTAGAGTAAATCGAGTATTCGGGTTCTTGTGTCTGGTCAGTTCTGCTTCGATCTCGCGCCGTGATAGGCGCACGGCGTCTCGCGGTTCCTGAACATTGCAAGCAGCCTCTGGCCGATGCTCATCATTGACGGAGCTCAGTCAAGCCGTGACAGGAAGCCGTCCGCGCCGGTTTGAGTCAACAGAACCAACTATTTTACCAAACTATTTGCAAGGGTCGTGGCGGATGAGAGTCTCCGCGGCGAAGGCTGGTTTGCACTGAAGGGATGTCGGGGGTTGGGGTGATAGGTTCCTGGGTTAGCGGTTTGAGTCAATGCCGGGTTGCTGCTTTCAAGGCCTTCGCGCGTTATATGCCATGCCGGCTAATTTCTTCATCACTATTTTAGCCACTGTGCGTGGCGGCACGTCATTTCTTTATCCAAAGCGACAAAGAAATGACGCAAAGAAAACGCTTTCAGAACGAGGGCACGTAAGTGTCCACAGCGTGCAGTTTTCATACTCGGGTACCCGAAAAGCACGGTGCTCGCCAGAGCAAAGGATGTGTGAACCCCTCCTTCTCGCGAATCCCGACATGAACACGTTTCGCCACCAGTGCTCTCGGGCAAGCGCCAACGCTCAAGAATCAGCGAGGCCTCACGCGCATTTGCTGCTTCACTTCCTGCTGGATTAGCAGCGTGGTCCGCGCGGTCGTCTTCCTGAGTTAGGGCGCCTGATCCTAAACCCCGTCCACCGGCGCGAGCGAAACCTTCAGCTCGTTTTCATCCCGTTCAGGATCTTTGTCGTCGCAATGGGAATGCGCGTGTCATCCCATTGCGCCAGCCATTGCACTTCCTTCGTCGTGAAAAAGCCAGGCTGGTTACGCAACGCAAATTGCAGCGAATCCACGATGTGGTCGCGAATGATCTTGGGCGAATCTTCGTCGGTGACAATAGCGTGAAGGGCCTCGAGTGCGCTCATGGTGCAGGGTGACCAGGATGATGGGTTGGCAAGAATGCTGGTAAACCATAATCCGATAAAAAACCGGAAAACAATTCAATTCACCGCTTTTTTTAGCCCTTTTTTCACCTATCAGTGTTTTTACGTAGACGCGACGCAACAATCACCCCTTGCACTGCCCTGATTGATTTTTCAAGCGGTTTAATTACTTCAATGCTTCTTCGCAGCAAATGGACTTCGCTTCATTTCCTTGACTTGCCTCCACGGCGCTGCTGTACTAAATAAAGTCAATTGATTTAATCGGCGAACGCGTTCGGTGCGCTTCCTCCCGAAGCCGCGGGTGAATAAAAACCTTTGGAGCGAGACATGAAAAATCTTCGGCGTGCTGTCGCACGTGCGTCCTTCCTCGGACTTGCAGTGACGGCGCTGGTTGGTTCCGGCGCGACAATGGCGGCTGATCAGATCTCGATCGGCCTGATCACCAAGACCGATAGCAATCCGTTCTTCGTCAAGATGAAACAGGGCGCCGAAGCGGCCGCTGCCAAAGGCGGCGTAAAACTGATCTCGGCAGCCGGCAAGTTCGACGGCGACAACGCAAGCCAGGTGACTGCGGTCGAAAACATGATAACGGCCGGCGTCAAAGCCATTCTCACCACGCCTAGCGACACCAAGGCCATTGTCCCGACGCTCAAGAAGGCCCGCGCAGCAGGCATCCTCGTGATTGCCCTCGACACACCCACCGATCCCCAAGACGCCACCGACGCACTCTTTGCCACCGACAACTTCAAGGCCGGCGTGCTGATCGGCGAATACGCCAAAGCCTCCTTTGCCGGCAAGCCCGCGAAGATCGCCATGCTCGACCTCGCGCCCGGGGTAACGGTAGGCGTGCTGCGTCATAACGGCTTCCTGCAGGGCTTCGGGGTGAAGGAAGGCGACCCGTCGGTCGTGTGCAGCCAGGACACGCGCGGCGACCAGTCGAAGGGCCAGACGGCGATGGAGAACTGCCTGCAAAAGATACCCGACATCAACCTCGTCTATACGATCAACGAACCGGCTGCGGCCGGCGCGTATCGCGCGCTCAAGGCAGCCGGCAAGGACAAGGACGTGATGATCGTGTCCATTGACGGCGGTTGTGAAGGGGCCCGTAACGTGAAGGCCGGCAGCTTTGCCGCCACCTCGCAGCAATACCCGCTGCTGATGGCGCAGGAAGGGGTGCAGGCAGGCATTGAATACGCGAAGACGGGCAAGAAGGCGACCGGTTACCACGACACCGGCGTCACGCTCATCACAGACAAACCCGTGTCCGGCGTGGACTCCAAGGACACGAAGTTCGGGCTGGACAACTGCTGGGGCAACAAGTAAGCCGTCGCACCGCGTTTGAACCTGCCGCGTGGACCTGAGCCTTCCACTTTTCAGGCCCGAGCCACGCGCGGCGCTTTTTTTCCGATGTTGCTATCGAGGTCCCGAGTCATGACGCAATCCACCTCTCCCGCGGCCGGCCGCGCGGCGTTTTCCGACCGGCTGCCTTCGCTTACCGATATCGGGCCGCTAGTGGCGCTCGTGATCGCATGCGCGTTTTTCATCTGGCAAAGCGACCGGTTTTTATCGATACAAAACCTTTCGCTGATCCTCCAGCAGACCATGGTCGTGGCGGTGATCGCGATCGGCCAGACGTTGATCGTGCTGACTGGCGGCATTGATCTGTCATGCGGCATGGTGATGGCCTTCGGTTCGATCGTGATGACGAAATTCGCCGTCACCATGGGCGTGCCACCCGTGCTAGCGATTATCTGCGGCGTGGCCGTCAGCACCTTGTTCGGATTACTGAACGGTGCTCTTATTACGAAAATTAAGCTGCCGGCGTTCATCGTCACGCTGGGGACGCTCAACATAGCGTTCGCGCTCACGCAGGTGTACTCGAATGCCGAGAGCATCTCGAACTTGCCCGACGCCATGATGTTCTTCGGCAACACCTTCCATCTCGGCAGCGCGGAGGTCACGTATGGCACCGTGCTGACTTTGCTGATGTACCTCGTGGTGTGGTTTGTCCTGCGCGATACCGTGCCCGGCCGCCATCTCTACGCGCTCGGCAATAACGCGGAAGCAGCACGGCTGATGGGACTTTCGTCACAAAAGATCCTGATCACCGTCTACACGCTCGCCGGTTTTTTCTACGGCATCGCAGCGTTGTTATCGGTGGCGCGAACCGGTGTGAGCGATCCGCAGGCGGGCCAGACCGAGAACCTGGACAGCATCACGGCCGTCGTACTCGGCGGCACCAGTCTCTTTGGTGGACGCGGCACGATTGTCGGGACCTTGCTGGGCGCGTTGATTGCCGGCGTGTTTCGAAACGGTCTGACGCTGATCGGTGCGTCTTCAGTTTATCAGATTCTGATCACCGGTATTTTGGTGATTTTCGCGGTCGCCGCAGACAAACTTGCGCGTCCCCGCGCCTGAGGAGCCAAGCTCATGAACGACACACTCAAACCAGTTCTGGAAGCCCGCGGTATCATTAAGCGCTACGGCTCCGTCACCGCGCTGGATGGCGTCGATTTCGAACTGTTGCCCGGCGAGATCCTGGCGGTCATTGGAGACAACGGCGCCGGCAAGTCGTCGCTGATCAAGGCGTTGTCCGGTGCGCTCGTGCCCGATGAAGGCGAGATCCTGCTGGATGGAAAACCCGTGCATTTTCGCAGTCCGTTCGATGCGCGTTCGCAAGGGATTGAAACCGTCTACCAGGACCTGGCGGTCGCCCCTGCCATGAGCATCGCGGAAAACCTGTTTCTCGGGCGCGAGCTGCGGCGTCCCGGCATTCTCGGCTCCCTGTTCATGATGATCGACAAGCGGCGCATGTTGCAGGAAGCCATCGCGCATATGGAAGGGTTGCAGATCGGCATCCGCTCGATGAAGCAGGCCGTCGAAACACTCTCCGGCGGCCAGCGGCAGGGCGTGGCGGTGGCGCGCAGCGCAGCGTTCGCGCGGCATGTGGTGATCCTTGACGAACCGACGGCCGCGCTCGGCGTGAAGGAATCGAACATGGTGCTGGAGCTGATCCGGCGCGTGCGCGACCGCGGGTTGCCCGTGATTCTCATCAGCCACAACATGCCGCATGTGTTCGAGATCGCTGACCGCATTCATATCCAGCGGCTCGGGCGGCGCGTGGCGCTCGTCAATACGAAAGACATTCATATGTCGGAAGCTGTGGCCATCATGACCGGTGCGAAGCAGGCTGACGTGCATGCCATTGCCTGATCCCCTATAATGTCTTCAACGCCCGCAAGCACGGCAACGCCGAAGCCGGCCGGCATGCGGCAGATGAACGAGCGCATCGTGCTGCAGGCGGTGCGTGTCCACGGTCCGCTACCCAAGTCCAAGATCGCGCGCCTGACGCACCTGAGCACGCAGACCACGTCACTGATCGTGGATCGTCTGATAGACGATGGTTTGCTCGCCCGGGAAGCCAGGACGCGCGTGCATGGCCGCATGGGGCAGCCGTCGGTACCCATCTCGCTGCACGCGGACGGGGCGTTTTCCATCGGCGTGAAGGTGGGGCGCCGCAGGCTCGACGTGCTGACCATGGATTTTGTGGGCCAGGTGCACG
This sequence comes from Candidatus Burkholderia crenata, assembly GCA_001190015.1. Lineage (GTDB taxonomy): Bacteria > Pseudomonadota > Gammaproteobacteria > Burkholderiales > Burkholderiaceae > Caballeronia > Caballeronia crenata. Next base: position 2,008 of record LGTG01000108.1, on the reverse strand, counting down.
CGCGTGATGTGATCGAGTATGCGTATCCCGATCCGCGGATGGTGTTCGCTTTGCTCAGCGGAAAAATCGACCAGATGATGGCCGCGCTCGGCAAAAACGCCGCGAAGGTAGTGGGTATCGGCGTGGCGGCGCCGTTGTGGCTTGGCGGCTGGCACAATTTCTTCGATACCCCGCCGGATGTTTTCGTCGCATGGAACGAGATCGATATCAGCGCGCGAGTCCAGGCGCTGACCACGTTGCCGGTGGAGTTCGCGAAGGACACGACCGCCGCCTGCGCCGCTGAATTGCTGATGGGCCAAGGGCGCGTATTGGGCGATTTTCTCTACGTGTTTATCGGCACGTTCATTGGCGGCGGCCTGGTCATCGATGGACGGCTGCACGCCGGGCCCAAAGGGAATGCCGGTGCTATCTGGTCGTTCCCGCTGATGGACGAAGGCACGCCGCAGTTGCTTAACGTGGCGTCAATTTATGTGCTGGAAAAGCGCTTTACCGACGCGGGTTTTCCCGCCGCCGCCGCTCACGATCAGCGAGCGTTGTCGGCGCAGTTGTGGCCCCTGTGCGAGGCTTGGCTCGATGCCGCTTGCCCGGCGCTTGCCGCGGCCATTACAATGGGGGCGGCACTGGTCGACGTCGATGCGATCGTGATCGATGGGGAACTGGATCGCCAGTTATTGCGGGAAGTGTTGACTCGGACCAATACCGCACTCGATGCCTTCGACTGGCAGGGAATGGTGCGGCCCAGACTGGTGGAAGGCGAGATTGGCGCCGATGCTCGGGCGATGGGCGGCGCAATCCTTCCGTTGTACGCGCACTTCGCGCCCCGGCATGTGTTGTTCCTGAAGTCGGGGTTGAATGCGTGATTGGCGCCTGATCCCTGGCGCTTCAGGTCCTTAGTCGCGGCTCGCTTCAATCAGCGTTTTCAGCCTGGCGCGTTCTTCCGCGACACCTTGCTGCGTTTGCGGCCAGTCGAGGATAACGCCGCTGTTCATGGCTTCGCGCGTGAGGGTGGGCGTAACGCGATTTGCTGATTTTGTCTTCTTTCATCGACTCGCTCAGTTCGTGCTTGATGCCCTACGGCAGTTGCGGATAAGCCTCGTGGCGCGCGTCGATCTCGCCCGATTCCTTGTTGATCGCCCACGAGGCGACGAGCACAATCGCCACGAACGGGACCAGGGTGTATCGCAGGAAAAATTGGATTGGCTTCATGCTTGCGGCTGATTCGTCAGTAGGTATTGTAGAGCGCGGCGGTTTTTGCCTGCCTTGCTCCTCCGGCGAACAAAATGAAAAAGGCTGTTCCAACGAAGCCTGGAACAGCCTTTTTGCCTGACCCGAACGCTCAGACGCAAATCGAGTCTCACGTGTATCAGGTCCGGCGGCGCGCGACCAGTCCCCAAATGAACAGCAGGACGACCACCGAGGCAATACACCCCGCAGCCTGCCCTTCGTGATACCAGCCGAGCGCACGGCCGACATAACCTGCCACCAGCGAGCCGGCAATGCCAAGCAGGATCATCATGATCCAGCCCATGCTGTCGTCGCCCGGCTTGATCATTCGCGCAATCAGGCCAATGATGCTGCCGACAAAAATGGTACCGATAAGTGAAAGCGCATGCCGATTCCTCCGTAGTGTTGGCGAAACGCCCGGATAACCGGGCGCACGCCGGCGCACATATGCGTGCAACACGCCTGCAACAAAAACGGCAGGCGGCGTGCAAGTTAGGTTCAAGCAGTCGTTGCAACACCATCATTTAGGTTGCGAATATTAACTCTTCAAACGCCTCGGCTGGTGTCTTCCAATCGAGGGCTTTGCGTGGTCTGCAATTAAGCGCGTTCGCAACTGCGTCGAGTTCTCGCTCGGAGTATCGACTAATGTCGGTGCCTTTAGCAGGCTGTTGAAATTGGGTCCCGTGTAAGCGGGGTTTGAGGGACAAGCGTTATGGATATCGTGTTCATAATCTTTGGTGATGGATGCGATGCGCGGATTGGATGAGATGCAAGAACCTTTGTG
>LGTG01000107.1 GCA_001190015.1 Candidatus Burkholderia crenata | reverse complement strand
CCTGTATGTTCGGCGGTACGTAAAACCTTCTTCTACCGCATCCCGACTCCTGTCACCCCCTTAAGAAACGAACTGCACCGGGCGCGTCTGCACTCGCCCTTCGGGCTCCTTCCGACGCACCCTAGACCTGCTTATCGGCACCTCTGCTGGTCGTCAAAAAACCGTTCTGCAGAACAAGATCGTTTCGCATTTCTGATCGACGCCGCCATCTGGCGTCGCTTTCTGACCGCCGTTCACAACGTCTGGAGCATTGCAGGCGATCTGACCCAACCCATCTTCGACGCGGGCACGCTCAAGCATCGCCAGGGTGGGGCAGTGGCTGCCTATGACGAAGCCGAAGCGTAATACCGTTCGACCGTGATCGCCGCGTTCCAGAACGTCGCTGACACGCTGCATGCGATCGTCTGCCGACGCGGTTGCGCGCATCGCAGCGGGCGGAGCAGGCGGCCAAACGTACGCTTGATATCACGCAGCGCTAGCAGGTCCTGGGCGATGTCGGCAGCCTGGTCGTGGTTATCGCCGAACAAGCGTGGCTGCAAGCGCGGCTTACCTCGATTACGGCGCAAGCCAACCGGCTCGGCGACTCGGCGGCCTTGTTGCAAGCACTGGGCGGAGGCTGGTGGAACGATCCGGATAACGCGCGTTCGGTGTCCGGATGTGAAAGCTGTGCCAAGGCAACCCCGGCATCCTGAAGTCGAGGCCCTTGTCAGAACGACGGCCGCCCTGCGTTTGGGCGGTCGTCAGGCAAAACGAGGGCATCGTGTTCCGCTTGATAAGCGTTGGCGTTTGAGCGAATGACACTTGTGTCGTGAGGCAGCAAACCGTGCATTCCCACCAGGTTTCGCACGAGATCTTCGAAACAAGGTATCGCGCCGAATAGCTGTGTATGGCCGATGTCTTTCTCACGGCTTTTCCACTCACCTCCCCCTGCTCTCCAATCCCTCTTCGGCACATAGTCAGCGGCCGCGGAGGTATTGGCCGACACAGTATTTCCCGTACACCAGGCAATGCGACGGTTCCTCGTCCGGTTTCCCGCCGTGAGATATCGCGTCAGCGGAGAGATACGTATGCCGTCAACAGCCGACACCTCGCAGGTGTGATGCAGGGTGGCGAGAATGATAATCAGCGTTACCACTCCGGCCAGGAGCGGAATAATTGCCATTCCTGCGGTATATGTGGCAGCGGTTCATGGCCAACCCTCCAACTAGCATTACGCATCACTTTAGTGCGGCCAGGCGTGCGCCGCACTCGAGCGAATGGAGGACAAGTACGGCATACGCTGGCTGGTGTTGTTTCACTTCAAGAATGTCATTTGCACGACCTTCACAATAACCAGTACAACTGCGATCAGCAGATAGCCACGCAGTACGCCCATCCACACACGCTTGGCCAGCGTGAAATTCGGAGGTGGCAGCTCGTCCAGCAGCGGCATGCGCCAGGTGCTGCGCGCGTCTTTCGAATACGTCCGCACGGCACCCGCGTCGGTGAAATTGCTGAACTCGGGCTTCCCGGCATACAGCTCGGCTCAGAACGAAATCATTGCCACCGCCCGCGCCAATCATCACGAACACAATGCCAATCCACAGGTCGGCTTTTTCGTATTTCATGAAACGCGGCGTGATGCGTTTGTCGACCACGTAGCTCTGCTGGAAGAACAACTGCCAGGGAGCCCCGTGTGGTGCCGACAATGCCGATGACAAGTAGCATCACGTCGCTCAGCTTCGAATGGGCAGGCCAGTTCGGAATGAACAGGTCACGCGTCATCTGGCTAACCGGCGGGTGAATCGAAATCAGTACGGGCACCAGCAACAGACTCAGCACGCACAGCACGACCGCGAAGCGTTCGAAGCGCCGGAAATTCCCCGTGCTGACGGCGGCCATGGTCAACGCGGCTGCAATGCAGACTCCCAAAATCTTGGAGATACCGAAGAAATCAAGGACGAACGTGATGCCAATGAACTCAGTCACTATCGTCAGCGCATTGAGGATAAACAAATCAATCGCGCTGAATGCACCCCAGAACTTGCCGAAGCGTTCGAAAACAAGGCGCGCGTGCCCAACTCCTGTCACAGCGCCTAACCGCAGCACCATCTCCTGGTTGACGAAGAGCACAGGCACCAGCAACAGCATGGTCCACAACAAAGTGATTCCGTAGTTCTGCCCGGCCTGTGTATAGGTGCCGAAGGCCTTGCAATTACCCATATTTTTCTACGATTCTCTGTTAATAAAGAATCCTTTCTGTTAACGTCGTTGCAAGATTAATTAATGAGGGACGGCGATGACGAACAGAGGCGGTCGAAAGCGTGCATCGGAAGAAGCCTGTGATGCTAATGCGTGGCTGAACGAGGAAGCGGGACAAAGCCGGTTTCGCGATGAGCGTCTTGGCAAAAGATTCCGCCTGGTTCTCGAACGCCTGTGGTCGTGTATCGGGCAGAGC
>LGTG01000106.1 GCA_001190015.1 Candidatus Burkholderia crenata | reverse complement strand
ATCGCACTACCAGCTCGCACTGCACGAGCTACAGCGCGAACAACGCGCGCCTCTCGTGAACGCTCGCCTGACCGATGTCGACGATCCATTCTGAGCACGAGCAGGCCGACAACCACGGGCTAGCAACAACGGCCCCTGGTCACTTTCGCTTTTATGTAACCCAACGCCGCCGTTTAGTGTCGGATTTGCACCGCCGCTAACAACCGTCGACCAGTTGCCGAATTATCAGGGAATGGGCCGGTTTAAAAAGCCACGTTCGTAAAGAACTGTTTGCACCGGCGCAAAAGTTGGCGATGGCGCTGTAGGCTGCACGGAACACGACACGAAAGGGCGCCTCCGCGCTTACACGCCGAGCAACGAGCGAAGGTATGGAGTGAGGAAAAGGCCGTGCGGATCCATGCGTTCGCGCAGCGCCAGGAAATCATTCAGCGCGGATGGAGCTTCGATAATTCCTGAGCCTTGAGCCGAGTGCACTTTGCCCCAATGCGGGCGGCCGCGGTGGCTCAGGCAAACCGCCTGCACGCCCGAAAAATAAGCATCGAAGGGCATACCGCGGAACTGGTGCACGGAGATATGGACGCTATCGCGGTGGTAGTTCGGGCTGAGCCAGATATCATCTCCGCGGACCCAGCGATACTCGATCGGAAACATCAAGGGGAATGCCTTGCGCGAGATGAATTCGCGAATTTCCTGCAATGCATCGGCACCACGTTTTGCGGGCACTGCCCATTCCGACTCGTTGAAACGGACCCGACGAACACTCGCGAGCGCTGAATGACTGTAAGCGATAGATCTGGCACAGCGAATGGAGAATCATTTTTAACTGACGGTTAATCGCGAGGGCATCGCGGAGTCCGATGTCTACCGGCGATGTCTGCAAAGTGATGTCGTAAGTGGGTTCCGACGCGAAGGTCGGCGCCTAGTCGAGGCCTCAGCCCAAGCTTGCTTGAGCCTGCCGCCTGGCGTAGTTAAACGGCAGCAGGTCACTGACTTCAGCGTCTGGTGGTCGTTGTGGCAGCTCGGTCAAGACATGCAGCAAATACGCATACGGTTCGACGCCGCATGCGCGACACGTTAGCATCAAGCTGTACACCGTCGCACTCGCTTTCGCACCGGCAACCGTGTCGCAGTACAGCCACGATTTTCTCCCAGTGCAGAATGGCCCGATGTCCCGTTCGATGACGTTATGCCGACTCCCGGATTATGCCGCGTCCCCAGAGTCGAGGACGCACAGCCGGGCGATGCGCCGTTTGCGGTCGCCCGGTTGTCGGCATTATCAGAGGCGCTCCAGGAAGACAAGCAAGGGATCGGGAGGTTTGTAATGCGTCGGCACAACGCCGCTCGCATTGGCGTGTGCGAGTGCGCGTGTGCGCCCAGCATGCTTGCAATTACCCATATTTTTCTACGATTCTCTGTTAATAAAGAATCCTTTCTGTTAACGTCGTTGCAAGATTAATTAATGAGGGACGGCGATGACGAACAGAGGCGGTCGAAAGCGTGCATCGGAAGAAGCCTGTGATGCTAATGCGTGGCTGAACGAGGAAGCGGGACAAAGCCGGTTTCGCGATGAGCGTCTTGGCAAAATATTCCGCCTGGTTCTCGAACGCCTGTGGTCGTGTATCGGGCAGAGC
>LGTG01000105.1 GCA_001190015.1 Candidatus Burkholderia crenata | reverse complement strand
CCAAGATTGCGCCCATGCTGGGCGCACACGAAAAAAGCCGCCGATACGAACCTCGCATCGGCGGCTTTTAACAACTACAGCGCTCAATCTAGCGCGTCACGCCACAAGCACCTTTAATCGCGTGCTATGCCCGCCGCGCCATGGCTCAGCCAGTCAAGCACCGCGCCCGTCTCGTCGTCGCCAGCTTCCCTGACCTTCGTCATCGCTTCACTCACGTCAGCACCCGCATCCGGTACCGCACGGCGAATGGCCACGCCAACCGCAAGAATGTCGATCATCACAAGATGCAAAATGCGCGAAATCATCGACATCTGCGATTCACGAATCTCAATGTGATCCGTTTCCAGCGCCACCGTCGCCCGCTTGGCCAACGGCGTATTGCTCGACGTAATCGCAACCACAGTCGCGCCCTGCTGCATCGCAATCTCAAGCACATGCAACAACTCAGGCGCATGCCCCGACTTCGACACGGCCACAATCACATCGCCCTTGCCCAACAACGCCGCCGACGCCGCCTGCATGTACAGGTCGCCATAAGCAATAGTCGGGATGCCGAAACGGAAGAACTTGTAGTGCGCGTCTTGCGCCACGATGTTCGAATTGCCCAGCCCGTAGAACTCAATCTGTCGCGCTCCGTTGAGAATGTCAATGGCGCGTTCCATATGGTCGAAGTTCAAATGCTCACGCAATTGCAGGATCGCCGACACGGTGTTGTCCAGCACCTTCGCGCCAAAATCCGTGGCGGTGTCGCCCAGATGAACCTGGCTGTGGCTCACCGGAATCGTACCGGTCAACCCCGTCGCCAGCTTCAGCTTGAAATCGGACAACCCCTGGCAACCCAGCGACCGGCAGAAGCGAATCACCGTCGGCTGGCTCACGTCAGCCTTGCGCGCAATATCGATGATCGGATCATTGATGATCGAACGCGGATGGTTCAGCGCAAGATCAGCCACACGGCGCTCAGCAGGCGTCAATGCATCGCGCATCTGGCGAATCCGCTCGAACACCGCGGACGACCCGCCATTCGCGCGATTCGACAACTGCTCCGACAAAATCGCCGATACCCCAAGAAACGCCGGATATTCCGCCGTGATGATGAACGTGGGCACGCTCGACAAATACTGTTGAAACCGCCCCTTCGCTTCGAACCGCTCGCGAAACGGCGATTTCGTAAACAACTCGCCCAGTTTCAGCACCACCCCGCCGCCGATAAAAATCCCGCCCAGCGCGCCCAGCGTCACCGCAATATTCCCGGCAAAAGTGCCAAGAATGCCGCAGAAACAGTTCACGGCCTCAAGCGCAAGCGCCTCGCCATCGTGCGCGCGCTGCGTAATGCTGGCCGACTCGAAATCGTCCGCCACGCTCACGCCGTCACGTTCGGCAAGCGCCTGGTAAATCAGCAAAAGACCCGGCCCGGCGGCTACGCGCTCGAATGACACATACGACCATTTCTTGCGCGCAAAACGCATTACCAGGTCTTCACGTTCGTTCGACGGCGCGAAACTCGCATGGCCGCCTTCGCTGCCAATCGCAATCCAACGGTCATCGGCGGGAATCAGGCCGGACACGCCCAGACCAGTACCCGGCCCGAGCAAGCCAATCACGCTGTTCTGCCGGCGCGAACCACCGCCCACCTGTACTCGCTGGGCATCGGTCAAGCCGGGCAACGCCATTGCAAGCGCGGTGAAGTCATTCACTACCAGAAGCGTGTCGAAGCCCAGCGCGCGGCGCGTGGCCTCGATCGAAAAACTCCAATCGTGGTTCGTCATGGAAACGTGATCACCGTCCACCGGATTCGCAATCGCCACGGCCGCGTGGTTGACGCGGTTCACCTTGATGTCCTTCAGATACTGCTGCATTGCTTCGGCAATGCCCGGATAGTCACGACCCGAATACACGCGTATTTCACCAATCACGCCCGGCGCCGTCTCGAGCGCAAATCGCGCGTTCGTGCCGCCAACATCGGCCAAAAGCCTTGGTCCGTCGGCGTGCTGACTTCCGGCCGCTACCGTTACGGCCTTACTTTGCACACCAGTAGACATCGAGCCTGACTCCCTGGGCATTAGCCAACGTCGAGATGGCGTTTTTCTGCGGTGCGGCAAGCGCAGCATTGAGTACGTCCAGCTTCTTATGCCCGCTAATGAACAGATAGAGCTGCTTGACGCCCTTGAGCGCTGACATGGACAACGAAACACGCGCGTGCGGCGCGCTGCCCGGATGAACCGAGATGAACCGGTCAGCCGTCGATATGGCAAACGCCCACTCGGGCGCGTCCGCGAAAATGGACGCAGTATGGCCGTCCTCACCCATGCCGAGCACAGCAGCATCGGGCACCCGGTGCTGTACATCGGCGTTCAGGTCCACAATGTGCGCATCCAGCGGCCGCGCGATGTCCACCAGCGGCAGGAAATACGCGCCGCTCGCTGCGTTCTGCAGCAGCGTTTCGCGCACGAGGCGTGCATTGCTTGCGCCGTCCGTCTCCGCCACCCAGCGGTCATCGACCAGGGTGACGTCGATATGCGCCCAGTCAAGCGCACGGGTCGACAGGGTTTGCAAGAACGGCTTCGGGCTCGTGCCGCCGGATACGGCGAGCGTTGCGTGTTGGGTAGGATTTCCAGCCACAGCGGCGTCAGCCGACGCCTCTCCACGAGCCGCGAGCGTTGCGGTAAGCGCGTCGCCTACCGCTTCTGCCAATGCGTCGGATTGGGCGCTTGGCTCATCAAAAGTATAAAGCTCGATCACTGCTCCTCCATGCTGCCTTGTTTTGGTTTCATTTCGCCCGTTGCGACAACGCTCGAACCACTGCTTGCACCAGTTCTCGCGTCGCACAACAGGATTTGTCTCGGCTTTAATTGCAACATGTTCAAAGCACGTACGTGTATGTCTTAGAACATGTTCCACCGACCCATTACAACGGTCTCAATACCAGTGCCTCAATTCTCTTCTTCCAGCCAGCACGTTCCGTGCTGCGCCAGCATCGCGCTTGCAGCCGCCGGTCCCCAGGTGCCCGAAGCATAAGGCTTCGGCGGCTTCGGTGACGCCGCCCATTCGTCCAGGATCGGTTCCACATAACGCCACGCCGCTTCCTGCTCGTCACGCCGCACGAACAACGCGAGCCGTCCGTTGATCACGTCGAGCAGCAGGCGCTGATACGCCTCCATCTGCCCTTCCTTGAAAAACTTGTCGAATGCCAGATCCAGGTGGACGCTCGCGAGGTTCATGCCCTCGCCGGGCTGTTTCGCAAGGCAATACAACCGGATGGTTTCGTTCGGCTGCAGACGGATCACCAACCGGTTCGCTCCGGCGCGCAACGCGTTCGCACCGAGTGCCGAATGCGGCACGGGGCGGAAGTTCACAACGATCTCCGCCGTCCGGTCCGCCAGCCGCTTGCCTGTGCGCAGGAAAAACGGCACACCGGCCCAGCGCCAGTTTTCGATTTCCACCTTCAACGCAACGAACGTCTCTGTATGACTATCCGGGCGCACACCCTTTTCGGTGGCGTACGCCGGCACCGACGTTCCCTTGATCACGCCCGCATGATATTGTCCACGCACCGCGACCTTGCTGATGTCGCGCGGATCGACGGGCTTGAGCGCGCGCAGCACCCGCAGCTTTTCGTCGCGCACGGAATCGGAATCCATGGAATGCGGCGGTTCCATCGTCACGATGGAAAGCAGTTGCAGCAAGTGGTTCTGCACCATGTCGCGCAAGGCGCCGGTGTTGTCGTAGAAATCTCCGCGCGCTTCCACGCCCAGTTCTTCGGCAATCGTGATCTGGATGCTCTCCACCCATTCGCGGCGCCACAGCGGTTCGAACAACGCACTGCCGAAACGCAGCGCGAGCAGGTTCTGCACCGGCTCCTTACCCAGATAGTGGTCGATCCGGTAAATCTGCTCTTCCGCGAAAATTTCGCCAACCGCGTCATTAATCGCCTGCGACGACTTCAGGCTGTAGCCCAGCGGCTTTTCCAGCACGATCCGCGCGTTTTCGTTCAGGCCGACATCGGCGAGCGCACGGCAAATGGGCACGAACAGCGACGGACCCGTAGCCAGGTAAAACACGCGTGTACCGCCGTGTTTGTTCACCGCGTCGCGCAGCAGCTTGAAATCTTCCGGCTTGCCCAGGTCGAGGCGAACGTAGACGAAGCGCGCAAGGAAACCCTTCCACACGGTTTCGTCGACGCCATTCTTCGACACGTGCGGCTTGACGTGTTCATCGACCCATTTCAAATACGCCTCGCGATCTTCGGCGGCGCGTGCCACCGCGACGATCTTGCCGCCTTCAGCGAGCATTCCGCCACGGTGCGCTTCGAACAGCGCCGGCAGGATCTTGCGCATCGAAAGATCGCTTGTTCCGCCGAACAGAACAAAGGTGAAATTCGGGTCGCTTTGCATGCGTCTCCGCTGGGATTCAGTAGGACCGTAGTCCAATAAAATTTTTTTGACACTGAATTGTAGTTTAACTACAATTCAAATCAAGGGGTAACGTGATCCCGGAAAAAAACACTTAGTCAATCAGAACATGCGTGTTTTCCCGGAGATTCTCGTCTAGTTGCATGGTAATTGACCTGAAAGATGCTTTTGCCAGATAGGCAACGGTGCGGCAAGGGGCAAAAGCTACGTTGATGCAAAACTCCGGACGCACGCCGCGCTGGCCGACGCCAGTGTGAACGGGCAAAAATCAAAAGAGGAGACACAGTTGCGATTCGACACACTCATCTCTTGAGAGCCGTGCGGCCGTGGTTCGGTCTGCCGGCCAAGCTGGCGCGCCCAAGGTTTCTTGCCATGGACAACGCCAGCCTTATCTCGCCGACACCGCCGATAACGGCCACTTCTGTTTGTTCATGTTCCAGCCATCGCTTCCTGGCGGCATCAGGGGCCAATCGTTTTTCGTTCAGGTGTTCGGAGGAGATAAACAATGAAATTTCGCAAGCTCATCGGCGCGCTCGGCGCCACAGGTCTGTTGTGCGGTGTGTCGGCGCAGGCGGTTCAGGCTGCTGAATCCCTGTCGGTACTGCACTGGTGGACTTCCGGTGGTGAGTCGAAGGCCGTTGGCATGTTGAAAGACGATATGACCAAGCAGGGCTACACCTGGAAGGACTTTGCCGTTGCAGGCGGCGCAGGCGGGGCGGCCATGACGGCGCTCAAGACTCAGGTCATCTCGGGCAACGCCCCGTCGGCCGCTCAAATCAAGGGTCCGCTGATCCAGAAATGGGCTGAACAAGGCGTACTCGTGCCGATCGATTCGGTTGTCGGCGACTGGAAGAAGAACCTGCCGCCCGAAATCGACAAGATCATGCACGCCGATGGCCACTACGTTGCAGCACCGTTCTCGGTGCACCGCGTGAACTGGCTGTGGATCAACAAGGCAGCACTGGACAAGGCAGGCGGCAAGGTTCCGACCACGTGGCCGGAATTCTTCGGCCTGGCTGACAAGATGAAGGCCCAGGGCATCATTGCGGTGGCAGCAGGCGGCCAGCCGTGGCAAGACCTGACCTTGTGGGAAGACGTGGTGCTGTCGCAAGGCGCGGACTTCTACAAGAAGGCGATTGTCGACCTGGACCAGAAGACGCTGACGTCGGACCAGATGGTTGGCGTGTTCGACACGGTGCGCAAGATCGAGACTTACTTCGATAACGGCCGCACCGGCCGCGATTGGAACCTGGCTACCGCCATGGTCATCAACGGCAAGGCCGGCATGCAGTTCATGGGCGACTGGGCCAAGGGCGAGTTCGCAGGCGCGAACAAGACCGCCGGCACGGACTATATCTGCGCACCGGTGCCGAGCACCGCCAAGCAGTACACGTTCAACGTCGACTCGTTTGTGTTCTTCCAGCAGAAGGGCTCGAAGGAAACGACGCCGGGACAACTGGCACTCGCCAAGACCATCATGTCGCCTGCGTTCCAGGAACAGTTCAGCCTGTACAAAGGCTCGATACCGGTTCGCCTGGGTGTGTCGATGGCCAAGTTCGACGCGTGCGGCAAGCAGTCGTACGCTGATGAACAGACCGTCATCAAGGCAGGCGGTTATGTGCCGTCGCTGGCTCACGGCATGGCGCAAGGCGACGCAACGGCAGGCGCGATTACCGACGTCGTGACGAAGTTCATGAACTCGACGCAGGATTCGAAGAGCGCAGTGCAAGCGCTCGCGAATGCCGCCAAGACGAAATGAGCGAAGTCAGCGAAATAAACGCGAAGTAAGCGTTTCATTCGGCAACACCGGCCGCGCGCCCGGGCAAACCCCAAGAATGAGTTGGCGTAAAAACTGTGCTGTATCCCTGTTCCGGCCTGAGACTCTTGCCGGCAAATTTTCAGGAGTCAAGAAGTGGCTGCCTCTCCTAGCGGTATCGCGAGTAAGACGTCGCGCACCCCGCCCCGCCGCACGTCACCTCTGGCGGCGCTTGCCGATATATACATTCCGAAGCTCGTACTCGCGCCAAGCGTGCTGATTGCACTGGTATTCGTGTACGGCTTTATCCTGATCACCGGCTGGCTTTCGCTGACGAATTCGCGATTGATGCCGCGCTATGAATTCACCGGCTTCCAGCGCTACACCGAGCTGTTCTCAAACGACGTCTGGTGGACGTCCGCGGGGAACCTTGGCTGGTTCGGCATTCCGTTCATCGCGATCTGCGTTGGGCTCGGGCTGTTCCTCGCCATCCTGCTCGATCAAAAGATCCGCAACGAAGGCGCATTGCGCGCGATTTTCCTGTATCCGATGGCGCTGTCGTTCATCGTAACGGGTACTGCGTGGCAATGGATCCTGAATCCGGGCCGCGGGCTGGAAAAGATCTTCCACGACTGGGGTTGGACAAGCTTTTCGTTCGACTGGCTCGGTAACCCGGACAAGGCAATCTTCTGCGTCGTGATCGCGGCCGTATGGCAATCCACGGGTTTCGTGATGGCCTTGTTCCTCGCCGGTTTGCGCGGCGTGGACGCGGAAATCTTCAAGGCCGCGCAGATGGACGGTGCATCCTTGCCCATGATCTATCACAGTATCGTGATCCCGAGCATGCGGCCGGTGTTCTTCTCCGTGCTGCTGATCCTCTGCCACATCACCATAAAGACCTTCGACCTCGTGGTTGCGTTGACCGCGGGCGGTCCGGGCACGTCGTCGTCGCTGCCGGCCATGTTCATGTACACGTTTTCGTTCAATCGCGGGCAACTGGGCCTGGGCGCCGCTTCGTCGATGATGATGCTCGCCACCGTCGTCGCCGTGCTGGTGCCGCTCATGTATCTGGAATCGAGGAGCACGCGCAATGGAATCTAAGATGACGATCAGCCGCGCCGTCATCTATGCGGCGCTGATCCTGTTTGCCCTGTATTTTCTGTTCCCGATCTACGTGATGCTCTCGACGTCCTTCAAGGACCTCGACCAGTTGCGCACCGGCAACCTGCTCACTCCGCCGACGCACTTCACGTTCGCGCCCTGGGTCAAGGCGTGGTCGCAGTCGTGTACCGGCGTGCGCTGCGACGGCATGGAACCGTTCTTCATGAACTCCGTGCGCATGGTGATCCCGGCCGTGCTGCTCTCGTCGATAATCGGCACATTCAACGGTTATGTGCTCACGCACTGGCACTTCCGTGGCGCCGACGCCGTGTTCACCATGTTGCTGGTCGGCTGCTTCATTCCCTTCCAGGCCATCCTTCTGCCGATGGCGCGCCTGCAAGGCATGCTGGGACTCGCCAACACCACGACCGGTCTTGTGCTTGTGCACGTGGTCTACGGTATTGCGTTCACCACCATGTTCTTCCGCAACTTCTACGTGAGCATTCCGGCGGAACTGGTGAAGGCGGCGCGTATTGACGGTGCGGGTTTCTTCACCATATTCACGAAGATCCTGCTGCCGGTATCGCTACCTATTTTCATGGTGTGCCTGATTTGGCAATTCACGCAGATCTGGAACGACTTCCTGTTCGGTATCGTGTTCTCAGGCGTCGATTCAATGCCGATCACCGTCGCCCTGAACAACCTGGTCAATACATCGACAGGCGTGAAGGAATACAACGTCGACATGGCTGCCGCGATCATTGCTGCCCTGCCCACCCTGCTCGTCTACATGGTCGCCGGCCGGTTCTTCGTGCGCGGCCTGACGGTAGGTGCGGTGAAGGGCTGATTTCCGCGCGGCGCCTTCAGTTGCTGAATGGCGCTCGCGGTAGAAGATCAAATGATGTGCGCGATGAAATGGCGAATTCAACCGGTCGTTGCAAGATCTCGAAATTTGGAGGTGTTAAATGGGGCGACCGCGGAGCTAGAGCTCGCAACAAACCGGGAGGCC
>LGTG01000104.1 GCA_001190015.1 Candidatus Burkholderia crenata | reverse complement strand
CTGTTACCCGGCTCTGTCCCTGACGATAATTCATACAGTTTTGCCCAACTGGGTGGCTATCTGGCCCAAGCCAATGATCTTCCTCCGGGCAATATCGTTGTCTGGCGAGGATCGGTAAGGCTTAGAGATATCCTGCTCGGTTTCGAACTCGCCGAAAAATATGGGTAATTGCAAGCTTGTAGCCGTCGAGGAATGCTTCGGATATTCCTGGCCGCGCCCGGGCTGATGTCGAACAGCACGACCGGTTCGAGGCAGTCTTCGGCACTACGATAGCACCACATATAACTTTTGCTTTGCGCAGATTTGTCGGGCTCCTTGAGTACTTGGAGCGTTGTTTCGTCACCATGGATCAGCGGCGGCGACAGCAACGTTTTGTGAAGCGCATCATACAGCCGGCTGTAGTGCCGTTCGCTCGAGTTCGCGAGCGTGCCGCGTCCAATCGGTATGTTCGAGCGCGCACGTCTTCCATTCGGTACAGCGGCGTGCCGTCGACGTATTTCCCCACAGTGACGGTGGCGATCATCGTAGGATTCGCATGGCTGCCGGGCAGTGGCTGCGCCGGCATCGGCGCAAGAACAATCGGGGTCCGTTCGACATGGTGCTCGCAATGTCGGCAGGCATATTTGAAGCGCACGTTTTGCCGCACCGTGACTTTGACCTCGATGTGCAACTGCTCGCTTACCTCTTCGCCGATAGGGTGCATCTAGTTGTCGCAACTCGGGCAGCCCTTCTGGTCCTCAGGCAGATCGTATTCGATGCGCTCGCGCGGCAGATGCGCCGGCAGTGGCTTGCGACCGCACTTGCGGGACTCGGGCTGGCCAGCTTCGAGCAGCCCGGTATCAGGCAGCTCGGGTAGTTCATCGTCCTTGTCGGCCGGCTCGTTTGCGGCGAGCTGCTTGGCCTCATTGAACGCGTGATCACGATGCTTCTCGCTCTTCGGCGCGAAACGCTGCGCCAATGCGAGGCGATACTGCTCTTCGAGCATCTCGACGCGTTTGGTCAACTCCGCGATCTGCGCGTCGCGCTCGGCGATGCGCTGAGCATCCGTGCTCGAGTGCGCTTCGAGGTCGCGAATATAGGCCTTGGCAGCCGGTGTCAATCGGAGGAAGTTTGGTGCGCTCATGCGTTCCACAATAGCGAAACGCGGCGTCGCACGGGTTTACGGGAATTTGTAAATGTCGTGTACTTCGTTGTTTACCGGCAACAGCCAAGGCACCGTTCAGCTCACGTGAGCGTACTGACGCTTCGGATGGCGGCGCACAGCGTCAATATCGATGCCATCGAGCAGCCACTGGAGTTGCTCCGTCGTGAGCTCGATCCACCCCCTGCTGCCGGCGAGGCCAGGCGAAATGGTCCGCCTCGAGTCTTTTCAACATAAGCCAAAATCCGGACTGGTCGTAAAGCAAAAGCTTCACACGGTTATGCCTGCGGTTATGGAAGGTGTACACGGCGCGTGCAAATGGATCGAGTTGCATCGACTGCTCGACCAGCATCACCGGACTGTTGATGCCGGCCCGGAAGTCGATCGGCTCACGATGCAGGAAGACCCGCGGCTCTGTATCGAAGCGAAACATCCGCGTGCTCCCAATGCGGCAATCATCGCGCTCACGAGCGCGCCATCCTTGCCCGAACATGCGAGTTCAAGTTTCACGCCGTTGGGCAACTGCGCCGACAGCCGGGCCGACGCCCCTGATTGCGGCGATAAACGAGATGGCTCCGGTTCCGGTATTGATACGCGCTGTGCAGCGGGTGATGAAACCGGCATTGGCACTGTGTCATCGATCGCGACGACCGCCATGAAGGCTGATGGTGCCAGCGCTACGTTGCCCCTCACGACGGCGTTTGACTGTTCGCGCAGCCGAACCCATTTGTGCTGCTTGTTGGCATTTACCCCAGCCTTCAGGGCTAGGCCCGAAGCGATGCTCCCGGCTCTAAGCAGGCATCGATCAGCCGCTGCTTGTCTGCCGGGTCGAAGCTGCGTTTGCCTCCAGCACCAACTCGGGTCACCAGCAAGGGCAAAAAGCTCAAGTCATTCTTGATCATGGATTGCGTCCGCAAGTTGTTATTGCGGACGCAATTGTGAACCCTCTTAAACATTGAAGCTGCGTGTGTAGAAAATCGCAACTGAAACCCCCGGGTTATTTCTCCGGGCATTCAGCAAGACACCGGCATCTACATAGCCGATCCATTCGAGCCGTTCGAGCAGTGCGTGCCATTGGCAGCGGATGCGGTTAGCGAAAGCCAAAACGCCGAGTCGGTTTATTCGCGCGGATCTGCCGGACGTGGAAAACTTTCGGCAACGGACGATTCCAAGCGAAAGGGGCCGCAGCTATCGTTACGTGGCCGTGCCCTGAGTTATTTATCGCGCCGTGAACACAGCCGCGCTGAGTTATCTCGCAAGCTGACACCTCATCTCGGCAAAGGCGATTCGCTCGATACCTTACTCGACGGGCTGGAGCGTGAAGGATGGTTATCGAATGAGCGATTTGTCGAGAGCGTGGTTCATCGGCGGGGCACTCGCCTTGGCACAAGCCTGATCGTAAATGAGTTGAAGCGGAACGGTATCGACAAAACGTTGATTCAGGACGCCGGCGCTGAGCGGAATCCCCCATCACCAGCTGCCATCGCGAAACAAACCGCCGCACCAGCCCGCGCATTCCCCCTCAAGCTTTCCCCGCGGTAACTCGGTCCGGCTGAAAATGGCCAGTATGGTAAAATCCCGGACGTTTTTTCATTCCGGCCTTCCTCTGCACATGCCGCTTTCTCCCCCGTTTCCCGACAGTTGCGCCATCGCCGCGCGATTCGAATGGAAACGTTTGAGCGTGAAGATGGCTTGTGGAATATCGAAGCCTGTTTAACTGATTGATGAAAAGCCGCACGACGTTAAACTCGCGGCGGGCGGCCGGCCTCAAGGCCTGCCGATCCATGAACTCTGGCTGCGCATCACCATTGACTGCACGTTCACCATCGTCGACGCCGAAGCGGTTTCCGAGTGGGCACCGTATGCGGGTCTGTGCGCAGCATCGAATTCCGCTTACCGCGCGCTCATCGGCCTCAATCTTGTGCAAAATTCCCGTCGTGAATCCGGCCGTTTGCTGGCCGGCACGACTGGTTGCACGCATATCACCGAACTCTGCGCTGTATTGTCCGCAGCCGCCATTCAGGCATTCGCCGGCGAAGTGTGGAACACGGAAAAAGGCGGCGCGCCGGGCACGTCGTCGGATAGTTCAGCAAGCGCAGAAGCAAGCAATGCATCAGACAAAGCAGCAGACAGCGACAAACCCCCATTCCAGCTTGGCCGTTGCAACGCATTGTGTTTCGACGGTGAAGCCGTTCGGCAATATTATCCGGGCTGGTTTGGCCACGCGCCCTGCAGCGGGACAGACCGGATAGCGAATCAGGACAACTCCAAAAAGGCCGGAAGCGAAGTAGAGCCGGCTCAGCGAAATTAGCCAAATTAGCAAGAGCAGGTTCCCAGAACTGGCCGACCAGGAAACATCAGCATGACTCCGGACGCGCGTACTTTTCACGCCGGAAGCAACGCTCAACGCAATTCAGGTAATCCTAGTAATTCAAGCAACTCATTAATCCACGTAATCGAAGTTCAATCCAACTCTCAGACTGAAGGAATCACGCATGAAGATTCACGAATACCAGGGAAAAGAAATCCTGCGGAAGTTCGGCGTCGCGATCCCGCGCGGCAAGCCCGTGTTCTCGGTGGACGATGCGGTCAAGGCCGCTGAAGAGCTGGGCGGCCCGGTATGGGTCGTCAAGGCTCAGATTCACGCTGGCGGTCGCGGTAAGGGCGGCGGCGTGAAGGTTGCAAAGACGCTGGAACAGGTTCGCGAATATTCGAACCAGATCCTCGGCATGCAACTCGTCACGCACCAGACCGGCCCTGAAGGCCAAAAGGTGAACCGCCTGCTGATCGAAGAAGGCGCGGACATCAAGAAGGAACTGTACGTTGGCCTCGTGCTCGACCGCATCACGCAAAAAATCGTGGTGATGGCATCGAGCGAAGGCGGTATGGATATCGAGGAAGTCGCGGAAAAGACGCCGGAATTGCTGCACAAGTTCGCCGTCGAGCCGTCGACGGGTCTGCTGGACAAAGACACCGACGATCTCTCGCGCAAGATTGGCATTCCGGAAGGCTCGATCCCGCAAGCACGCGCGATCCTGCAAGGCCTGTACAAGGCATTCTGGGAAACGGACGCATCGCTGGCCGAAATCAACCCGCTGATCGTCACCGGCGACGGCAAGGTGATCGCACTCGACGCTAAGTTCAACTTCGACGCCAACGCGCTGTTCCGTCACCCGGAGATCGTCGCGTATCGCGATATCGACGAAGAAGATCCGGCTGAAGTGGAAGCATCGAAGTTCGATCTGACCTACATCTCGCTCGATGGCAACATCGGCTGTCTGGTAAACGGCGCCGGTCTGGCAATGGCCACCATGGACACGATCAAGCTGTTCGGCGGCGAGCCGGCCAACTTCCTCGACGTGGGCGGCGGTGCTACGACCGAGACGGTCACGGAAGCCTTCAAGATCATGTTGAAGAACCCGGGCCTCAAGGCAATCCTCGTGAACATTTTCGGCGGCATCATGCGCTGCGATGTGATCGCGCAAGGCGTGATCGAAGCGTCGAAGGCCGTGTCGCTGAAGGTGCCTCTGGTCGTGCGCATGAAGGGCACGAACGAAGATCTCGGCAAGAAGATGCTGGCGGAATCAGGCTTGCCGGTCATCGCGGCCGACAGCATGGAAGAAGCTGCGCAGAAGGTCGTCGCAGCAGCCGAAGGCAAGTAATCCGCGTTGTTTATCGGTTTGTTGTCAAACCAGACAACGGATTACGAGCGTTCCACCAGATACGAAAGGCGGCGTGTGTGCCTGAGTGCTCAATGAGCATTCGAGGCACGGGCGGCGTCGACGAACAGAGGTCACACTATGTCGATTCTGATCAACAAAGACACCAAGGTCATTACCCAGGGTATTACCGGCAAGACCGGCCAGTTCCACACCCGCGCTTGCCGCGAGTATGCGAACGGCCGTGAAGCATACGTGGCGGGCGTGAACCCGAAGCGCGCCGGCGAAGATTTCGAAGGTATCCCCATCTACGCAAGCGTTGCGGAAGCGAAGGCTGAAACGGGTGCAACCGTTTCGGTGATCTACGTGCCGCTGGCTGGCGCCGCTGCTGCAATCTGGGAAGCGGTTGAAGCCGACCTGGATCTCGCCATCTGCATCACGGAAGGCATTCCCGTGCGCGACATGCTCGAGATCAAGGACCGTATGCGTCGCGAAAATCGCAAGACGCTGCTGCTCGGACCGAACTGCCCGGGCACGATCACGCCGGACGAACTGAAGATCGGCATCATGCCGGGTCATATCCACCGTAAGGGCCGTATTGGCGTGGTGTCGCGTTCGGGCACGCTTACGTACGAAGCAGTCGGCGAGTTGACGGCTATTGGTCTCGGCCAATCGTCGGCAGTCGGTATTGGCGGCGATCCGATCAACGGTCTGAAGCACATCGACGTCGTGAAGATGTTCAACGACGATCCCGACACGGATGCCGTGATCATGATCGGCGAGATCGGTGGCCCGGACGAAGCGAACGCGGCTTACTGGATCAAGGACAACATGAAGAAGTCGGTGGTTGGTTTCATCGCGGGCGTCACGGCTCCGGCCGGCAAGCGCATGGGTCACGCAGGCGCGCTAATTTCGGGCGGTGCGGACACGGCCGATGCCAAGCTGGAAATCATGGAAGCTTGCGGTATCACTGTCACGAAAAACCCGTCGGAAATAGCGCGTTTGTTGAAGGCGATGCTTTAAGGAATGACTGATCGACAGAAAACGCGGAGCTGCGCTATGCTTACGTAAGCCTTTCGTAAAACGTCAATACTAAAAGCGGGGGAGTTAAGGCTTCCACGCTTTTTTATTGGGCGTTTTTTCTGTCATTATCCGTTATTGGTTTTTTCATGCTCGAATTTTTTGCCACGTTCCATTGTGGGGCGCTGTTCTACAGATTATCGTCATCGATATTCTCCTCGGCGGCGATAACGCTGTTGTCAGCCCGCTCGCATGCAGGAATTTGCCGCCACAGCAACGCACGCGCGGTGTGCTGCTCGGCACGCTCGGCGCAATCGTCTTGCGGGTTGCGTTCGCAGTTTTGTTGCTCGATGTTCCGTTCCTCAAGTTCGTCGTCGGCCTCATGCTGTTGTGGATTGACGTGAAGCTGATGATGCCGGAGCACAGCAACCCGAATATCAAGCCGGCGGACCAACTCTGGGCCGCGATCAAGACGATCATCGTGGCCGATGCCGTGATGTGAACGGCGGTCAGAAAGCGACGCCAGATGGCCGCGTCGATCAGAAATGCGAAACGATCTTGTTCTGCAGAA
>LGTG01000103.1 GCA_001190015.1 Candidatus Burkholderia crenata | reverse complement strand
CCGCTTACACGGTACCCAATTTCAACAGCCTGCTAAGCTGGCTGTTACGCTGGCCAGGAGAAATCACATGAAGGCGAGAAACTCAGTCGGCGTATCCGACGGACTGCCGGCCCGTCACGTTGATGCATTCCTTGACCGTCTTAGGGCGGCGCGATATTCCGAGGTCACGCTTGGCAAGAAGCGAAGGGTCTTGGCAGCCTTCTCTCGGTGGATGAAGAGCCAGAACATAAACCTGGCCCATCTCGACGAGTCTGACGCTGCTTTATTCATGAAACGCCTGAGCAATGCACCCGGCTCCTCGCGTTCAGTTTGAGCTTGCGGTACTACGGCTGTTTCTTGTCTATCTGCGTAACGAAAGTATCGTGCACTTACAGTCGGTAAACTGCCCGTCGGCGGTCGCCGTTATACATGACCGCTACCTGGGACTTACCTGAGGCAGGAACGTGGACTTGCAGAGAACTCTGTGCTCGTCTACGGACCGTTCATTCGCGACTTCCCCGACAGCTAGGATGTCAGCAACGGCAGCGTTTTGCCCGATGCATTCGACGCCGTAACGATTCGAAATCACTTGCTCGCTCGCAGTGGAGGTCGGTCCGGCGAGTACATGCGACTCGTGGCGGTGTCCCTCCGCTCGTTTTGCCATTTCTTGTTTCTGCGTGGCCATACGCCACATGACCTGTATGAATCGATACCGACGGTCCGCAAGTGGCGGCAGTCATCCGTGCCAGCGTTCCTCACGCCTGAGCAAGAAAAAGTCATCATTGCCTCTACTGACCGATCAACCCCGTGCGGGCGTCGCGACTATGCCATCTTGCTGTTGTTGGCTCGCTTCGGTTTGCGTGCCGGAGAAATCGTCGAGCTTGAGCTTGGCGACATCCGCTGGCGTTCAGGAGAACTCGTCATACATGGCAAGGGTCGAAGGGTCGAACATGTCCCGCTCCTTTTATTGGGGAGGCGCTCGCCGTCTACCTTCAAGCAGATCGCGGCACAAGCGCATCCATACGGGTCTTCCTGCGCATGTGGGCGCCGCGCGTTGGCCTAACGGGTCCAGCTGCAATTGGCCATATTGTCCGTCTAGCGTTTGTTCGGGCCGGGTTCCGTCCCGCATGCCGCGGCGTCGCACATCTGTTTCGCCACGGTCTGGCGACTATGATGATTCGCCGCGGCGCGTCAATGGCCGAAATCGCCGAGGTTCTGCGCCATTGCTCCCATGACAGTACCGCAATATATGCGAAGGTCGCGTTCGAAGAACTGCGTGGTGTGGCGCGGTCCTGGCCAACGACGGGAGGTACATGATGAGTGCGATCCGCGATTCCCTAGCTCAGTATGTGGCCCTCCGTCGTGCTCTCGGGGCCAAATTTTATGAGCCAGCATTGGCATTGAATCATTTCGTTGATCTCCTCGAACGTGAAGGGGCCGAGTTCATCACCACCGATCTAGCTCTGCGTTGGGCGATGGCGTCCGAATCTGTCGAACGCGCCACATGGGGGGCACCGCCTCTCCCAAGTAAGGGGATTTGCCAAATGAATGATCGTCATTGACAGCAGGAATGAGGTTCCTCCTGCACGGTTGTTGAGTGCTCGCCGGCGGCACAATTCTCCTCATATTTATACCGACCAGGAGATCTGTCAACTCATGGCACATGCTGCGCGGTTGCATTCGCGAACGGGCATGCGAGCAACGACGGAGGATGGACGCGACGTTTACGGTCCACGTCTTCAGGACTTTCGCCATAGTTTTCCGACTGGAAGGCTGGTTGAATGGTATCGAGCCGGACTAGACGTGACGCGCGAATTACCGAAACTTACCGCCTACCTCGGACACGTCGAGGTTGGTCTGACCTATTGGTACATCGAAGCAGTTCCCGAGTTGTTACAGCTTGCGGCCTGCTATTTGGACAGAGATTGGTTGGTAGAGCGGAAATGAGCACAGCCAGCCTTTCGTTCCTTGTTCATCGTTTCTTTACGCAACGCTTGCTCGAGCAACAAGGTTTAAGCCCGCATACGGTGGCAAGCTACCGCGATAAGTTCCGTCTGCTGTTGGCCTTCGCCGCGAAGCACGTCGGGCGGGCGCCGTCATCTTTGCAGATCGAAGAGCTTGACGTCTCCTTTATCGAGAAGTTTCTTCGGCACCTCGAACAAGACAGGGGCAACTCCGTGCGCACGCGCAACACGCGCCTCGCAGCTGTACACGCCTTCTTCGAATTCGTCTCGATCCGGGAACCGGCGCTGGGTCTGCAGTGTCAGCGCATTCTTGCGATTCCTTCGAAGCGTTGCGAACACGGGCCGGTCGAGTTTCTCACCGAAGACGAAGCCGCAGCTCTCGTGGCAGCCCCAGACGCCCGAACCTGGATTGGCGACCGAGATCGAACGCTGCTTCTTGTCGCGGTTCAAACGGGCCTACGCAGCTGTGAACTGACTTCCCTGAGGCATCAGGACGCGGCGCTTGGCACAGGCGCTCACGTCCATTGCCTCGGTAAAGGACGAAAGATGCGATGCACACCGCTGCGGCCGGACGTTATTGCTGTCCTGAAGCAATGGCTGCTGCGTCAGCCTGGCGAACCAGAGGACCCTGTCCTTGCCCAGTTCGCGCGGTGGCCCGCTGAGTGCCGACATGCTTCAGCGACTCGTGTCGCGCCATGTCGCAACTGCATGCAAGACTTGCCACTCACTCAAGGGGAAATCCGTGTCGCCACACACCCTTCGGCATGCAGCGGCTATGAGCCTGCTGCAGCACGGCGTCGACCTGAGCGTGATCGCACTTTGGCTTGGTCATGAATCGTCGGAAACAACCTAAATTTACTTACACGCTGACATGCAGATCAAGCAACTCGCACTCGCACACGCCAATGCGAGCGGCGTTGTGCCGACGCGTTACAAACCTCCCGATCCCTTGCTTGTCTTCCTGGAGCACCTCTGATAATACCGACAACCGGGCGACCGCAAACGGCGCATCGCCCGGCTGTGCGTCCTCGACTCTGGGGACGCGGCATAACCGGGAGTCGGCATAACGTCATTCATGCCGTTAACGGCATGAATGACGTTGTTGTCTAGGGGGGCGTGACCATACATCGCGTAACGGCTTAGGTACGGCCACTGATTCCGACTGTAGCTGATCGCCTTGCCGAGCAGACTTTCGGGCAACACCTTGGGCGCCAGTTCGTCGAGCCACGCCTTGAAGCTGTTCAGCAGCGGCACACTATGCTGCTGCCGCAGACGGTGCGTATAGCCGCCGCGTGTTAGTTTGCCCTTGGCGAGCGCTTCGACCTGATACAACGCCTGGAAGTATTCGAGCGTCTTGGCAACACGTGGGCTGGGCTTGTTCTTTTGCCCCTTGAGAACGTCGGTAAACATCCGTCTCGCGTACGCCAGGCGCTATAGCCGTCGCTCATCAGCATGCCCTTGTAGCCGTCGAGGAATACCTTCGGATATTCCTGGCCGCACCCGGGCTAATAGTCGAACAGCACGACCGGCTCGAGGCAGTCTTCGGCACTACGATAGCACCACATATAATTTTTGCTCTGCGCAGATTTGCCGGGCTCCTTGAGTACCTGGAGCGTTGTTTCGTCACCATGGATCAGCGGCTGGGACAACAACGTTTTGTCAAGCGCATCATACAGCCGGCTGTAGTGCCGTTCGCTCGGCCGTATGATCCAGTTCGCGAGCGTGCCGCGTCCAATCGGTATGTTCGAGCGCGCAAGCACGTCTTCCATTCGGTACAGCGGCGTGCCGTCGACGTATTTCCCCACAGTGACGGTGGCGATCATCGTGGGACTCGCTTGGTTGCCGGGCAGTGGCTGCGTCGGCATCGGCGCAAGAACAACCGGGGTCGGTTCGGCATGGTGCTCGCCATGTCGGCAGGCATATTTGAAGCGCACGTTTTGCAGCACCGTGACCTTGCCTCGATGTGCAACTGCTCGCTTACCTCTTCGCCGATAAGGTGGTGCATCGGGTTGTCGCAACTCGGGCAGCCCTCTCAGGCAGATCGTATTCGATGCGCTCGCGCGGCAGATGCGCCGGCAGTGGCTTGCGACCGCGCTGCGGGACTCGGGCTGGCCGGCTTCGAGCAGCCCGGTATCAGGCAGCTCGGTATCAGGCAGCTCGGGTAGTTCATCGTCCGCGTCGGCCGACTCGGTCGCGGCGAGCTACTCGGCCTCATTGAACGCGCGATCACGGCGCTTCTCGCTCTTCGATGCGAAACCCTGCGCCAATGCGAGGCGATACTGCTCTTCGAGCATCTCGACGCGTTTGGTCAACTTCGCGATCTGCGCGTCGTGCTCGGCGATGCGCTAAGCATCCGTGCTCGAGCGCGCTTCGAAGTCGCGGATATAGGCCTTGGCAGCCGGTGTCAATCGGAGGAAGTTTGGTATGCTTAGTTCCACAATAGCGAAATGCGGCGTCGCACAAGTTTACGGGAATTTGTAAATGTCGTGTGCTTCGTTGTTTACCGGTAACAGCCAAGGCACCGTTCAGCTCACGTGAGCGTACTGGCGCTTCGGATGGCGGCACACAGCGTCAATATCGATGCCATCGAGCAGCCACTGGAGTTGCTCCGTCGTGAGCTCGATCACCGCCTGTTGCCGGCGAGGTCAGGCGAAATGGTACGCCTCGAATCTTTTCAACATAAGCCAAAATCCGGACTGGTCGTAAAGCAAGAGCTTCACGCGGTTATGCCTGTGGTTATGGAAGGCGAACACGGCGCGTGCAAATGGATCGAGTTGCATCGACTGCTCGACCAGCATCACCAGACTGTTGATGCCGGCCCGGAAGTCGATTGGCTCACGATGCAGGAAGATCCGCAGCTCTGTATCGAAGCGAAACATCAGCGTGCTCCCAATGCGACAATCATCGCGCTCACGAGCGCGCCATCCTTGCCCGAACATGCGAGTTCAAGTTTCACGCCGTTGGGCAACTGCGTCGACAGCCGGGCCGATGCACCTGATCGTGGCGATAAACGAGATGGCTCCGGTACTGATACGCGCGGTGCAGCGGGTGATGAAACCGGCACTGGCACTGTGTCATCGATCGCGACGACCGTCACGAAGGCTGATGGTGCCAGCGCTACGTTGTCCCTCTCGGCGGCGTTTGACTGTTCGCGCAGCCGAACCCATTTGTGCAGCTGGTTGGCATTCACCCCAGCCTTCAGGGCTAGGCCCGACAGCGATGCTCCCGGTTCTAAGCAGGCATCGCGATCAGCCGCTGCTTGTCTGCCTGGTCGAAGCTGCGTTTGCCTCCAGCACCAACACGGGTCACCCGCAAGGGCAAAAAGCTCAAGTCATTCTTGATCATGGATTGCGTCCGCAAGTTGCTATTGCGGACGCAATCGTGAACCCTCTTAAACATCGAAGCTACGTGTGTAGAAACTCGCGCTTACAGAGCATTGCCACTTCTGCAAATGCGTGTGTTCGGGCTTCGTA
>LGTG01000102.1 GCA_001190015.1 Candidatus Burkholderia crenata | reverse complement strand
CCGTACACGTTATACCGTCAAACTTGCCCAACTGGGTGGCTATCTGGCCCGAGCCAATGATCCTCCTCCGGGCAATATCGTTGTCTGGCGAGGATTGGTAAGGCTTACAGATATCCTGCTCGGTTTCGAACTCGCCGAAAAATATGGGTAATTGCAAGCCTCAAACCCCGCTTACACGGGACCCAATTTCAACAGCCTGTTAAGGACGCATACTGTGGGAAGCTACCACGATACGTTCCGTCTGCTGTTGGCCTTCGTCGCGAAACACGTCGTGCGGGCGTCGTCATCTTTGCAAATCGAAGAGCTTGACGTCTCCTTCATCGAGAAGTTTCTTCGACACCTTGAACAAGACAGGGGCAACTCTGTGCGCACGCGCAATACGCGCCTCGCAGCCGTACACGCCTTCTTCGAGTTCGTCTCGATCCGGGAACCGGCGCTGGGTCTGCAGTGCCAGCGCATCCTTGCGATTCCTTCGAAGTGTTGCGAACACGGACCGGTCGAGTTTCTCACCGAAGACGAAGCCGCAGCTCTCGTGGCAGCCCCAGACGCCCGAACATTGATTGGCGACCGAGATCGAACGCTGCTTCTTGTCGCGGTTTAAACGGGCCTACGCAGCTGTGAACTGACTTCTCTCAGGCGTCAGGACGTGGCGCTTGGCACAGGCGCTCACGTCCGTTGCCTCGGCAAAGGACGAAAGATGCGATGCACACCGCTGCGGCCGGACGTTATTGCTGTCCTGAAGCAATGGCTGCTGCATCAGCCTGGCGAACCAGAGGACCCTGTTTTCCCCAGTTCGCGCGGTGGCCCGCTGAGTGCCGACGCGCTTCAGCGACTCGTGTCGCGCCATGTCGCAACTGCATGCAAGACTTGCCACTCACTCAAGGGGAAATCCGTGTCACCACACACCCTTCGGCATGCAGCGGCTATGAGCCTGCTGCAGCACGGCGTCGACCTGAGCGTGATCGCACTCTGGCTTGGTCATGAATCGTCGGAAACAACCCAAATTTACTTACACGCTGACATGCAGATCAAGCAACGCGCACTTGCACACGCCAATGCGAGCGGCGTTGTGCCGACGCGTTACAAACCTCCCGATCCCTTGCTTGTATTCCTGGAGCGCTTCTGATAATGCCGACAGCCGGGCGACCGCAAACGGCGCATCGCCCGGTTGTGCGTCCCCGACTCTGGGGACGCGGCGTAATCCGAGAGTCGGCATAACGGCATGAATGACGTTGTTGTCTACGGGGGTGTGATTATAAATCGCGTAACGGCTTAGGTACGGCCACTGATTCCGACTGTAGCGGATCGCCTTGCCGAGCAGACTTTCGGGCAACACCTTGGGCGCCAGTTCGTCGAGCCATGCCTTGAAGCTGTTCAGCAGCGGCACACTATGCTGCTGCCGCAGACGGTGCGTATAGCCGCCGCGTGTTTCACCGTCAGGCAGTTTTGCCCTTGGCGAGCGCTTCGACCTGATACAACGCCTGGAAGTATTCGAGCGTCTTGGCAACACGTGGGCTGGGCTTGTTCTTTTGCCCCTTGAAAACGTCGGTAAACATCTGTCTCGCGTGCGCCATGCATCCGAAGTGCGTCGCCTTTTTGAGCGTGCGCCAGGCGCTATAGCCGTCGCTTATCAGCATGCCCTTGTAGCCGTCGAGGAATGCCTTCGGATATTCTTGGCCGCGCCCGGGCTGATAGTCGAACAGCACGACCGGCTCGAGGCAGTCTTCGACGCTACGACGATAGCACCACATATAACTTTTGCTTTGCGCAGATTTGCCGGGCTCCTTGAGTACCTGGAGCGTTGTTTCGTCACCATGGATCAGCGGCTGCGATAGCAACGTTTTGTGAAGCGCATCACAGCCGGCTGTAGTGCCGTTCGTTCGGCCGTATGATCCAGTTCGCGAGCGTGCCGCGTCCAATCGGTATGTTCGAGCGCGCAAGCACGTCTTCCATTCGGTACAGCGGCGGGCCGTCGACGTATTTCCCCACAGTGACGGTGGCAATCATCGTGGGACTCGCGTGGCTGCCGGGCAGTAGCTTGCGATCGTGCTGCGGGACTCGGGCTGGCCGGTTTGGGGCAGCCCGGTATCAGGCAACTCGGATAGTTCATTGTCCTCGTCGGCCGGCTCGGTCGCGGCGAGCTGCTCGGCCTCATTGAACGCGCGATCACGGCACTTCTCGCTCTTCGGTGCGAAACGCTGCGCCAATGCGAGGCGATACTGCTCTTCGAGCATCTCGACGCGTTTGGTCAACTCCGCGATCTGCGCGTCGCGCTCGGCGATGCGCTGAGCATCCGTGCTCGAGCGCGCTTCGGGGTCGCGGATATAGCCGGTGTCAATCGGAGGAAGTTTGGTGCGCTCTCATGAGTTCCACGATAGCGAAACGCGGCGTCGCACGGGTTTACGGGAATTTGTAAATGTCGTGTGCTTCGTTGTTTACCGGCAACAGCCAAGGCACCGTTCAGCTCACGTGAGCGTACTGGCGCTTCGGATGGCGGCGCACAGCGTCAATATCGATGCCATCGAGCAGCCACTGGAATTGCTCCGTCGTGAGCTCGATCACCGCCTGCTGCCGGCGAGGCCAGGCGAAATGGTCCGCCTCGAGTCTTTTCAACATAAGCCAGAATCCGGACTGATCGTAAAGCAAAAGCTTTACGCGGTTATGCCCGCGGTTATGGAAGGCGTACACGGCGCGTGCAAATGGATCGAGTTGCATCGACTGCTCGACCAGCATCACCAGACTGTTGATGCTGGCCCGGAAGTCGATCGGCTCACGATGCAGGAAGACCCGCAGCTCTGTATCGAAGCGAAACATCAGCGTGCTCCCAATGAGGCAATCATTGCGCTCACGAGCGTGCCATCGTTGCCCGAGCATGCGAGTTCAAGTTTCACGCCGTTGGGCAACTGCGCCGACAGTCGGGCCGACGCCCCTGATCGTGGCGATAAACGAGATGGCTCCGGCCTTGCAATTACCCATATTTTTCGGCGAGTTCGAAACCGAGCAGGATATCTGTAAACCTTACCAATCCTCGCTAGACAACGATATTGCCCGGAGGAGGATCATTGGCTCGGGCCAGATA
>LGTG01000009.1 GCA_001190015.1 Candidatus Burkholderia crenata | reverse complement strand
TAAATGATGGTGTTGCAATGACTGCTTGAACCTAAGCGGGTGGATAGCCGTAAGGGTTGAAGTCCGGGCATGACCGCGCCAAGAATACAAAGCCCGCGTACGGGCATTCGTATTCAAACTGAGGTTATCTTCGGATTAGCGGCGGATTAAGGGGTGAGGCCCGCTTTGTGCAACGGTCATCATCGAACGCGAACTGGCGTTCCCTGCTTTTTCACTTTTCCAGACCAAAACAACACAAAAGGACAATTCAATGACCCTGGTTATTTATCTGTTGGGCTGGCTGATCCTGATCGGCAGCGTGTCATGGGCGCTGGTCGCCATGCACGTGTCGCAGCACACCATCATGATTGTCGACGTGATCTTGCTAGATATCGCGGTAATCACCGGCGCCACCCGCGCGCAACCGCGACCGGTCATAAGACCGTCATCAGAACGCCGGGCACATCCGCCCAGCGCGTGTTGGCGGCGGGCGGATCGGCTCAGGACAGCACGCGCGTACTAAGTGACTGCTGGATCAGTGTCACAAGCACATCGGGATGCGCGGGTTTGGTCATGAAGTGCTGGAACCCTTCGCCGATGCTTCGCAAGCGGTATTCGTCTCCGTCGTGGCCTGTGAGGGCAATGGCAATCGATGGCGTCAGGTTGCCTCGAATCTCATGGTCACGCAGGCGCTGGATCAGATAAAAACCATCCATCATCGGCAGGTCGATGTCGCAGATGACCGCGTCGGGCAATTCCCGGATAACCGTCTCGGCCCCCTCTTCGGCGTCCGCCACGGCAACGACTTTCGCGCCTTCCTCCTCCAACAGCATTCGCAGTGATTCGCGGCTCTCCAGGTCATCTTCTATCAACACAATCCTGGCATGCCCCAGTCTCGCTACTTCATTCATCATTATCTTTTCTAACAACCCCAAACAGGATTCCGGCGACCGTGTCGCGGCTCTCGGGTCCACTCACTGCGGACCTTTGCGGTACGACGGCATGAGATTCATGCGGCACCGTGTGATGCCGCGCACGCCGGTGTCGAAAGTCGCGCGGATTAAAAAATTTCAACGGGCGCAGTATGCCTCATCGCCTGTCGAGCAGGCTTGCAGCAAAAACCAGGCCGAGCGCAGAAACTGCATGAGGAACCACGGCGAAAGCCCCGACACGGATGCGTTTGCGCAAACCCTAATGGGCTGGCAACGGCTCTGCGCAAAGGGGCGAACGGTGGTAGCGCAGGTAAGTTTTTACCTCGGCGTGCCGGTTTGAAAGTTCAGACTTATCGACGGCTATATTGACGCGGATCTACATGGAAAGCTTTGCAGCGCCATGGGTTGCAGGGTGCGCCGCCACATGATGAGTGCGCAGCAGCGCGCGATATTCGGTCGGCGTCAGGCCCACGGTCGCCTTGAACTGCCGAGTGAACGCGCTATGGTCGGTATAGCCGCACAACGCCGCTAAGTCGGTCACTTTCTCGTGCGTGACAAGCAGCGCGGTGGCCGCATCCAGCCGTGTCTTGAGCGGCACCTGGCGCGGTGTCAGATGAAACACCTTGCGGAAATAACGCTCGAGCTGCGCAATCGACATATTCGCCATTGCCGCCAGATGCGGCATGTTCAGCGGCTGTACAAAGTTGGCTTGAATATGCTGGACGACAGCCGCGAGCCGGCTGTAAGCCGGATGCGTCCCTTCGTCCGCAGGTCGCGCGAGATGCCGGCCAAGCCGACGACCGCGCCGCGGGCATCGTGGAGCGGCTGCTTGGACGTCATGCACCGGCCCGGCTGGCGCGCCGGATAGAGATGCAATTCAAGCTGGTCGATCATCGGGCTCCCTGCGCGATGATCGACTGGTCCTGCGCGGTATAAATGCGGCCAGCGTTGTGGAAAGACTTCTTCGTCGGTCTTGCCGAGCAGCCCCAGCTTGTCCTTCAAGCCGCAGCGCGAAGCCAGCGCACGGTTCACCAAGGCATACCGCGCCTGCGCGTCCTTCACGAAGAAAACGATATCAGGCATGGCGTCGAAGACCGGTTCCAGAAGCCTGAAATGCTGCAACATGGCCTCGAGCGTCGCGGCACCCGCAGGTGCTTGCAGCGTAGCGTGCAAGCGCCCGGTGGCGCGGCGCCGTGTTCATGCTCAGCATGCGCCGGACAGTCCGTCGTAGTGGTCATTCGCGTCTCGCTGGCATCGTCGGGATCCGCAAGTGCCGTCAATGTCGCGTAGGCCGCATGCATGGGCGCGCAACGCGCTGTATAGAGGCGAGAAGCGTCCGTCAAAATTGGTGTTGACGACAGGGAAGCTCAGGGCTGCCGGAGGATGAACGAAATGGCGGGCGCGTGCCGCCGCGTGAGTGCCCGGTCACGCATTCACGCCACCGGAATACCCCAGGCGAACGGGTCGGTACTGTCGAAGCAAAGGCGGCCTTCGGCCATGATGTGCGCGTGTCCGGTGATGGTCGAAATCACCGCCTGGCCCGAGAGTTCGCCGGAGCGCGGGTAGCTCGCTTCGAACACGCTGCCAATGATGCTTTCCTGCCGCCACACCTCGCCTTCTGCCAGCTTGTGTCGGCGGCGAGGCACGCAACCTTCGCGCTTGTCCCTGTACCGCACGGCGAACGGTCGTAGGCATTGCCGGGACATAGCACGAAATTGCGGCTATCAATACCTGCACGCGGCGAGTCCGCGAACAATTCGATGTGGTCGATCATCGCCCCATCCGCGCCCGTAATGCCTTGCGTCTGCATGCGTCACGAATGGCGTCTGTGAACGCCGTCAGTCGGGCCCTTTACAAGCAGATCCTGGCCATGATCGGCCACAAGAAAAAACCAGTTGCCGCCCCAGGCAATATCGCCTGTCAACGTTCCGTAGCCGTCGACGTTCACGCTGACCGCCTGCCGGTATCGATACGCCGGGACATTACGCACGCTCACGCTGCCGTCCTGATGCAAGGTGGCCTCCACAACACACGCCGGCGTCTGGACCCGGTGCGAGCCCGGTTGAATCTTCCCAAGGTAAGCAAGGGGCACGATCAGGCCGATCGTGCCGTGGCCGCACATGCCGAGATACTCGACGTTATTGAAGAAGATGACGGCCGCCGCACACCCGGGGTCATCCGGCTCGCACAACAACGCCCCCACGATCACGTCCGAGCCGCGTGGCTCGGTGACCGCGCTCGCCCGCCAGCAGTCATGTTTCGTGCGAAGGTTTTCCAGGCGCTCGGCCAGGGTGCCGCCGCCCCAGATCCGGTCCGCCCAACGTGACGAGGCGGGTGGGTTCGCCGCCTGTATGGGAATCGATGAAGTGTAGGATTTTCATGCTGACATCGTAGAAATTCGGACTGGATCCGTCTTGGTGCCGCTCAACGGATTTGATGCCGATTTCGGCATAGATGGAGCAAGTTTGTTGAAGCCCGGAAGCCCTCGGATAATGTTTGCTGTAGGCTCGATTCCCCTGTGGGCAAGCCCGGCACTTGGGAAGATTGAGGTCTTGAAGTTGTGCCGGAATCGGCATCTCAGTTGCGCGCAACATGCAAGACGGTCTTTTCTGCAATGCTTAGACTGCTCTCAACCGATCACTTTTAGGAGAGCCACCATGGCAAATATTCTGGGAAGGGGTAATGCCCGCCGTCACGACCAAGTTCAATGCGGATTTCAGCATAGATAGTGCCTGGACGAAGAAGAATATCGAGGCGCAGATCGCGGCCGGCGTGGACGGTATCATTGTCTGCGGATCGCTTGGCGAAACGTCAACGCTGTCGCTCGACGAGAAGCTGGATGTGCTGGATATCGCGGTTGATGCAGCACAGGGACGCGTGCCTGTGCTGCTGACCATTGCTGAAAACAGCACCCTCGACGGTTACCGCCAGGCTGAACTGGGCGTCAAGCACAGCGCGGCCGGTTATATGGTGCTGCTTGGTTTGCGTTATTTGTCGGACCGGCGCGAAACGCTCAACCACTTCCGCGTGGTCGCCAGCGCAAGCCCGTTGCCGATCATGGTCTACAACAACCCGCTCGCGTATGGCGTTGACGTGACGCCAGAGATGTTCGCCGAACTCGCTGATGAAAAGAAACTCGGCACGATCAAGGAATCGGCCGGCGATGTTCGCCGCTTCACGGATCTCATCAACGCGGTCGGCGATCGCTACGCGCTCTTTTGCGGCGTCGATAACCTCGCGATGGAAGCCTGCCTGATGGGCGCACACGGCTGGTTCGCACCACTGCTTGCGCTCGACATCTCGGCGAAACTGGTGCAGAACATCAAGCTGGCCGAGGCAATGGTCGGTCTGGGCACCGAGCCGGTCCGGCCGCCGCGCTTGCCGCTTGCAGGCGACGAGACGAACGTCTCGCGGTGGAAGCATTGATCAAGCGTTCGATCGAAATCCGGCCGGTGTTGCCAACATTCTGAATGTTCTGAATGAAATTTTACTCTCGGCAGCTGCGACCTGTTCTCATGGGAACAAGCCGCAGCCGCCGCAGTTTTAGTCCTGACCAAATCCCCTAGCCCCCTTCTGATCCGCCAGCCGAAAAAATAAGCCTGTCCTGGCTCCCCGTTTCCCTTGCCCGGCGCGTTGCCGCTTAAGCATAAAACAGCCCACTGGGTAGGCTCCAAAGCCTAAAAACCGGCCAGGCGGCATCTGACACCCGCTAACGCCCAAGACAAAAAATCCGTACCCTTCTACAGAATATCACGGTACTATTTGTTCAGTGTCGATTTATCACGCTGCCAGCGCAAAGGAACCGGGTCAATCATGCATCTCGAGGATTTCCTCATGTCCGGGCAACAGGCATCGACACCCCGCGCGCCCGCTTCCGCCCCGCTACGCCATGACCTGTGTCGGTTGCGATCACGCCGCTCAACTCGGCGCGCGATCCTGAGCGTACAGAAACGATCAGGGGAGTAGTCGATGCATTCCGGAACCTGCGCGCGAGCGGCGCCCGTTTTGTCCTGATGCTGGAGGACATCCGCGGCAATGCCCGCTCCCTCGAATCCACAACCGCCCAATCACTCGGAGATCTTTTGTCTTCGCTTGAAGGTCATGCCCGTGCGCTCGACTTCGGTTGTCTCGACGACCTGACGTTTGCTATCGAAACCGCGCGGTCTGCCGAGCAACAGCGAAAGCCAATGTTGATTTCGTTGAATAACCGCCCGGATTCGTACCGTTATATTCAATGGTATATTTCGGTATCCGTTCATCGAACAGGCTCGGAGCCATTGTCTGTTCAGCCGTTTGACATCCAGATCGATTCGAGGTGAATGTGCAATCCGTTCCCTCTTTCCGCCTTGCTCGCACCCCGTCCGGTGAATCGACCAGCGTCGCGAGCGCTTATGGAGCCGCTTATTCAGCCACTCCCGCTGGCGCGGCGGATGCGTGCTGCACACCTACCGAAACACAGCTTCGCAGTCCGCACCGCCGGGCGCGGTTATCGGATCTGGATTCGCATTTGCATTGCTCTGTTATCGACACGTGCCTGAGCACGAACGAAGAAAACTCGGATCTCGACCGGCAGCACGCGACGGACCTTGAAATTCATCATGCCGCGGTGAAACTCGGGATAGAGGGCGGCCCGGGCGCCAAGGCACTGCAGAAGGCACTGGATGCGCGTTACTCAGGCGCTGTGCGCCCGCTCTGAAGTGGCGAAAGATCCGGAAGCCCTGCTGGCACTCTGGAAAGACGCGCTCAAGAGCGACGATATTCCGCCGGCTTACTGGGCGGTGATGACGCATCTGCACGCCATCATGAGCGTGCGTCAGGCCGCGTTCGGCGACTTGCATATGCTGTCCCATCTCGTGGGCGCGGCTAACCGGGCTGACATCCGCCGTCTGGTTGCACTCGAAGAAAAGAACGCGGCGCTCAAGAACAAGATCGCGCGGCAACAAGAAAAACTGTACGAGCTGACTACGGAGCGCGACGCGTCACTGCGTCAACTGAGCGCGCAAGTAGCCGAATTGTCCGCGAAGGCCGAGCGTCGGCCAGATACGAGAGGCCAGTCTGGAGGCTGAAATCGAGGCGCTGCGCGAGGCACTGGCCGCACGCGACGAACGCCTCGCGATTCACACGAGCCGGCGGGAAACCGCTGAGCAACGTGCGCTCGACGAGCAGTGCCACGCGCAAACCCTGAGCCAGCGCCTGGACGATAATCGCCATGCTCAACGTGGCCGAATGCAACGCGCTTTGAACAGGCGCTGGTGGCACAGGGCAGCGAAGCCGGCTCAAAGGGCTGAGGACCTGACCAGCCGCGGCAAGCGCGTATGCGACCGTCATCAGATCGACTATCACCCGCTAAGAACCGCGAGCGTGGCGAGCTTCGTGGAATTTTGATGGCGCGGCTCGGTCGGGCGTCGCAGCAATCAGGCAAGTCCGGCAATACGCCGCCGGCCTCCCGCTTCTGCCTGCGGCGCGCAGGTCCTAGCCGCTTCCGCTCAATCTTACGATAAAGCCGTACGATCTTTTCGCCAACCGGCGTCAGCACGCAACCGCCGCCCGCCGAACCACCTGTCTTCGAAGACGTTGTGGGCGCTCGAGCGTGCTGTTAGCGGCGTTGGGTTGAATAGAAGCGAAGTTGACCAGGGGCCGTTGCTGCTAGCCCGTGGTTGTCGGCCTGCTCGTGCTCAGAATGGATCGTCGACATCGGTCAGGCGAGCGTTCACGGGAGGTGCGCGTTGTTCGCGCTGTAGCTCGTGCAGTGCGAGCTGGTAGTGCGTGCAGATCCGCTCGCGTAGATCGTCGATGAGTTCGACGATGGCGAGCGCTTGCTCGGCGGACCAGTTGTACGGGATCAGGAAGTCGAGGCCG
>LGTG01000101.1 GCA_001190015.1 Candidatus Burkholderia crenata | reverse complement strand
CCGCCGTTTAGTGTCGGATTTGCACCGCCGCTAACATGCAGCACCGTAACCTTGACCTCGATGTGCAACTGCTCGCTTACCTCTACGCCGATACGATGCATCGGGTTGTCGCAACTCGGGCAGCCTGGTATCAGGCAGCTCGGGTAGTTCATCGTCCTCGTCGGCCGGCTCGGTCGCGGCGAGCTGCTCGGCCTCATTGAACGCGCGATCACGGCGCTTCTCGCTCTTCGGTGCGAAACGCTGCGCCAATGCGAGGCGATACTGCTCTTCGAGCATCTCGACACGTTTGGTCAACTCCGCGGATCTGCGCGGCGCGCTCGGCGATGCGCTGAGCATCTGTGCTCGAGCGCGCTTCGAGGTCGCGGATATAGGCCTTGGCAGCCGGTGTCAATCGGAGGAAGTTTAGTGCGCTCATGCGTTCCACAATAGCAAACCGCGGCGCCGAACGAGTTTACGGGAATTTATAAATGTCGTGTGCTTCGTTGTTTACCGGCAACAGCCAAGGCACCGTTCAGCTCACGTGAGCGTACTGGCGCTTCGGATGGCGGCGCACAGCGTCAATATCAATGCCATCGAGCAGCCACTGGAGTTGCTCCGTCGTGAGCTCGATCACCGCCTGCTGCCGGCGAGGCCAGGCGAAATGGTCTGCCTCGAGTCTTTTCAACATAAGTCAGAATCCGGACTGATCGTAAAGCAAAAGCTTCACGCGGTTATGCCTGCGATTATGGAAGGCGTACACGGCGCGGGCAAATGGATCGAGTTGCATCGGGTTGCATCGATTGTTCGACCAGCCATCACCAGACTGTTGATGCCGGTCCGGAAGTCGATCGGCTCACGATGCAGGAAGACCCGCAGCTCTGTATCGAAGCGAGACATCAGCGTGCTCCCAATGCGGCAATCATCGCGCTCGTGAGCGCGCCATCCTTGCCCGAACATGCGAGTTCAAGTTTCACGCCGTTGGGCAACTGCGCTGATAGCCGGGCCGACGCCCCTGATCGCGATAAACGAGATGGCTCCGGCTCCGGTACTGATACGCGCGGTGCAGCGGGTGATGAAACTGGCACTGACACTGTGTCATCGATCGCGACGACCGCCATGAAGGCTGATGGTGCTAGCGCTACGTTGCCCCTCACGGCGGCGTTTGATTGTTCGCGCAGCCGAACCCATTTGTGCAGCTGGTTGGCATTCACCCCCCAGCCTTCAGGGCTAGGCCCGACAGCGATGCTCCCGGTTCTTCTAAGCAGGCATCGATCAGCCGCTGCTTGTCTGCCGGGTCGAAGCTGCGTTTGCCTCCAGCACCAACACGGGTCACCCGCAAGGGCAAAAAGCTCAAGTCATTCTTGATCATGGATTGCGTCCGCAAGTTGTTATTGCGGACGCAATCGTGAACCCTCTTAAACATCGAAGCTACGTGTGTAGAAACTCGCGCTTACGGATGTCCTGCACGCCACGTACCTTCAGGTCGCTGAACACCTTCATCCAGAACTTCGCGCCCTCAGTGTTCTCGATCCACAGTCCTAGGATGTCGCGTGTGCCGTCTGGCAGGACGCCCTGCGCCAAATAAGATTGCCTTGTTGCGTACCAGCCCTTCCTCACGGATTTTGACGCGCAGCGCGTCGAAGAACACCACCGGATACATCGGCTCAAGGGGGCGGCCATGCCAAGTCGTCACCTCGTCCATCACCGCATCAGTCACGGAACTGATGAACTGGCGACACTTCGGTGCCGTAACGCCGGCCAGAAACCCCTGGATCTCGCGCACCATCATGCCACGGGCGTACATCGCGATGATCTTGTCGTCAAAGCCAGTAAAGCGCCGCTCGTGCTTAGGAATCGGGATCAGCGCAAAGCTGCCGTCGCGGTCGCACGGAATCTCCAGTCGCAGCGGGCTGTCGTCGGTCAGCACCGTCTTGCCGCTCTTGCCGTTGCAATGGTTGGTCACGTCTTCGGGCCGCACAGCACCGGCCGCATAGCCCAGGTGATGTCCGAGCTCGGCATCCAGCGCCCGCTCGATCAGCGCCTTCTTGAATGCGGCCGAAGCGGCGTGCACCGCTTCAGCCGTCATGGGTCCCTTCACGAACTGGTCG